>JAGGWH010000157.1 GCA_021157585.1 Bacteroidales bacterium
AATTATAGAAATTAGGGTTAATATTAATCTTTCATCCTTCGCTCGGTCAGGAGATTGTATTTTAAATCAAGCTTAATCTCTGATTAAGCTTAGCGGTGGATTAGTCACCATATAAAACAAAAAAGCCTTCTAAAAAGAAGGCTTTTGTACCCAGGGCGGGACTTGAACCCGCACGATCGCAATGATCATTGGATTTTAAGTCCAACGTGTCTACCAATTCCACCACCTGGGCTTAGTACTACTTCGCCCAGCAGGATGGGAGCTTGCAATAAATTGCTGCGGTTCCACCACCTGGGCTTCATTTAGATTTCCCCAAATGGGGCAACTAAAAATGAACTTTTCTTGAGCGAAAGACGGGATTCGGACCCGCGACCCCGACCTTGGCAAGGTCGTGCTCTACCAGCTGAGCTACTTTCGCATTGAGGGTGCAAATATACATATATTTTTTTTTGACAAGCAAGCTTTTAAATGAAAATTATTTCCCTAAAAGTTTTTTGATTTCATTAAGCTTCATTAGTGCTTCAATAGGAGTTAAAGTATTGATATCCGTGTTTAAAATATCGTCGCGAATTTGATATAATAGAGGATCATCCAATTGTATAAAACTTAATTGGAAATCGTTTTTATCATTACGCTTATTTTTATTTTCGATAGGTTTATTAAAATCTCTTTTTCTATGTGTATCTTCTAAAGTTTTAAGCATCTCATTGCTTCTATCAACTATAATTTGAGGAATACCTGCCATTTTAGCTACGTGAATACCAAAACTATGCTCACTACCGCCTTCTTTTAATTTACGTAGGAAAATTACTTTATTCTGAATTTCTTTAACAGAAATATGATAGTTCTTAATTCGTTTAAACTGTTTTGCCATTTCGTTTAACTCATGATAATGAGTTGCAAATAATACTTTAGCTTTAAAAGTTGGATGTTCGTGTAAATATTCGGCTATAGACCAAGCAATAGAAATTCCATCGTAAGTGCTGGTTCCACGACCAATTTCATCGAGCAAGATTAAAGAACGATTAGAAATATTATTTAGAATACTTGCCGTTTCGTTCATCTCTACCATAAAAGTAGATTCGCCCGAAGAAATATTATCACTTGCACCAACGCGAGTAAATAATTTATCGACTAAACCTATTTTTGCACTTTCGGCAGGGACAAAACTTCCCATCTGCGCAAGTAAAACAATTAAAGCTGTTTGCCGGAGCAAAGCCGATTTACCCGACATATTAGGACCTGTGATAATAATAATTTGTTGCTTTTCCGTATCTAAAAACACATTATTAGCTATATAATTTTCGCCGGGTTCTAACTGTTGCTCTATAACCGGATGACGCCCGTTTTTAATATCTAAAACGTAAGTATTATTAATTTCGGGACGAATATAATTATACTCATTTGCTAAAGATGCAAAAGATAAAAGTATATCGAGTTTTGCGGCTATAGTGGCATTAAGTTGAATAGGAACAATATAATCGCTTAAACTTATAATGAGGTTTGAGTATAATTGATGCTCAATAAGAAGAATCTTTTCTTCTGCACCAAGAATTTTTGATTCTAACACTTTAAGCTCTTCGGTAATATAACGCTCAGAACCCGTTAAAGTCTGTTTTCGATGCCACTCTTCAGGTACTTTATCTTTATGCACATTGGTGACTTCCAAATAATAACCAAATACATTATTGTAGCCAATTTTTAAAGATGTAATACCGGTATTTTTAGATTCTCTTTCTTGAATATCCTTTAAAATGTCTTTACTTGATGTACTGATATTACGAAGCTCGTCTAATTCGACCGAAACGCCACTCGCAATTACATTGCCTTTTGCAACTACTACGGGAGCATCTTCAAGTAATTCTTCTTCTATTTTTTTCCGAATCAAAGCACAAAAATTAAGCTGCTCACTCATTTTTTGCAAACTTATTTCATCACTTTCGCTTAATATCTTTTGAATATTTTCGATATGATAAAGTGCTCTTTTAAGTTGAAGTACTTCTCTGGGATTAACTTTTCCCGTGGCAACTTTAGATATTAATCTTTCTAAATCGCCTAAATCATTTATTTCAGAAATTAAGGAATCGCGTAAGCTTTTATTCTCCACAAAAAAAGAAACAATATCGTGGCGTTCTTGTATAGGATGTATATCTTTTAAAGGCAGTACCATCCATCGTTTTAGCATTCTTGAGCCCATTGGAGATACCGTTTTATCAATAATATCGAGTAAGGTTTTTGCGTTTTCGTTAGGCGAATGCAAAAGTTCTAAATTTCGAATAGTAAAACGATCGAGCCACACATAATGATCTTCTTCAATTCGTGCAAGCTTATTGATATGTCCAATTTTATGATGTTGAGTTTCGCTTAAATAATGCAAAGCAGCTCCGGCAGCAATAACACCTTGGGTTAAATGCTCTACCCCAAAACCTTTAAGAGATGATGTTTTAAAATGTTTGAGTAAAAGCTCAGTAGCAAACTCGCTAGTAAAAACCCAATCATCAAAAGTGGTTGTAAAAAATTTATCGCCAAAAATTTTATTAAAGTCATTTAATTTATTTCTCTGAACAATAACTTCGTTTGGGCGAAAACTCTGCAAAAGCTTATCGATATATGATGTAGAACCCTGAGCAACAAAAAATTCACCTGTAGAGATATCTAAAAAAGAAACACCACTAAGCTTAGTATTAAAATCTACACAGGCCAAAAAATTATTGACTTTATGCTCTAAAACATTGTCGTTATACGAAACTCCCGGAGTTACCAACTCTGTTACCCCTCGCTTGACAATAGTTTTAGTAGTTTTAGGATCTTCCAACTGATCGCAAATAGCAACACGCTGACCTGCTTTTACAAGTTTTGGCAAATAAGTATCCAAAGCATGATGTGGAAAGCCAGCCAATTCAACAAAACGAGCTGAACCATTGGCACGCTTTGTTAAAACTATACCCAGTATTTTAGAAGTTTTAATAGCATCGGAACTAAAGGTTTCATAAAAATCACCTACCCGAAATAATAATAAAGCATTAGGATATTTAGCCTTAATGCTGTTGTATTGTTTCATTAATGGAGTTTCGGCAATTTTTTTTGTGCTCACACTTAAGTCTTTTTGAATTTAGCTGGTAAATTTACAGATTCTAAACAAATCTTGCTTTTTTTTTGATCTTTTTTGAAAACTTCTTTTTTTTTGATTTTTTGCAAAAGCTGTAAATGTTGTAGCTTTCCAAAAGAATTATAAACCCTTTATTATTAAGGTATTCCGGTACATCAATACGCTATGTACACTTCTTTGACTGAATATCAATCGATTATATTTAGTATCCCGAAATTGCTTCTTTTAAAATATTTTTATTATTCATTTGTTAAACTATTGTAAATCATTTAGATTTGCGACTTAGATTTTAACATATTTTAATTTGTACTTATGATAAGATTAAGTGCTCTGGTAATTCATCTTGTATTAATTTAATAAACCTAAAGATTAATGAAAAACAAATTTTTACTCTTAGTATTCTTGGCTTTTGTTACGGCTTTGCCTCAAGCTTTTAGTCAGGGTGTTACAACATCTTCCATTTCCGGAAAAGTTGTAGACAATGCCGGGGAAGCTATTCCAATGGCTAATGTAGTAGTAATTCACACTCCAACAGGTACTGAATATGGTACTGTTACTATGGACGACGGTGGATTTAATATTCGTAATATGCGTGTAGGGGGACCTTACAAAGTTGTTGTTTCTTTTGTTGGATTTGAAAACACCGAGGAAACCGGAATTTATTTACAACTGAACAAAACTTCTAATGTCCTAGTTACCTTACAACCAAGTGCTACAGAATTAGCCGAAGTTGAAATTCTAGCAAAAGAAGAAGGTGAACTTAATGCCGAGCAAACTGGTGCTATGACAAGTATCGATAGTAAACAAATCCAGAGTTTACCAAATATTTCCCGTAGTTCCGGAGACTTAACACGTTTAACACCTCAAGCCGATGGAAATAGCTTTGGTGGTCGTAATAAATTGTATAATAACTTTTCCCTTGATGGATCTATTTTCAATAATTCTTTCGGATTAGATTATGCTACTCCCGGTGGACAAGCAGATGCACAGCCTGTTTCTCTTGATGCTATTGAGCAAATTCAAGTTTCTTTAGCTCCTTTTGATGTTAGAGAAGGTGGTTTCACCGGTGCCGGTATCAATGCAGTTACTAAATCAGGAACTAATGAAATAAAAGCTACGGTTTACACTTTCTTAAGAAATGAAAATATGATAGGCGATAAGGTTAGCGGTGTTGATGCTCCTAATCTTGATTTCAGCACTAGCCAAACAGGTTTTAGTGTTGGTGGTCCAATTATAAAAAACAAACTTTTCTTCTTTGTGAATGCTGAAGCAGAACGTAGAGACCAATTAGCTCATGGCTTTGTTGCTGATAACGGAACAAATTCAGGACCAAATGTAACTAGCGTTTTAGAAAGTGATATTATTGCTGTTCAACAACATTTGTTAAACGAATGGGGTTATGATGCTGGTGCTTATCAAGGATATAATCACGAAACTTATAACAATAAATTTTTAGCGAAACTTGATTGGAATATTGCAAAAAATCACACTTTAACATTACGTTATAATATGCTTGATGCCTGGAAAGATATTCTTCCTCATCCGGAAGCAATTATCGGTCGCGGACCAACAAGTTATCGTCTTCCTTTCGAAAATTCATCTTATACTATCAACAATAAAATTCACTCGGTAGTTGCGGAACTAAATTCTATTTTTTCTACTAATATAGCTAATAAATTAATGTTTAGTTATACCGGTTTTAGAGATAGTCGTGATCCACATTCTGCGCCATTCCCTGTTATTGATATTTTTGATGAAAATGGAAATCTTGCTATTACAGCCGGTTCGGAGATGTTCTCAACTCATAATATTCTAGATCAAGATGTTTTCCAATTTACAGATAACTTAACCTATTATATGAATAACCACACTATTACTGCCGGTGTAAACCTTGAAGTTTTTAAGTTTAACAACTCTTTTAACTTATTCTATTATCCTTGGCATATGTTCTTTGGTGGTGTTGATGAGTTTTTAGCTACTACTTCTGAAGATATGGATTTTAATGCTGAAGTTGCTGCTGCACAACAAAAACCTTTTGCAATGTCAGAAGTTGATGTTGCTCAACTAGGTCTTTATCTTCAGGATGAGTTTAAAGTAAACGATCAGTTTAATTTGACTTTTGGTTTACGTATAGATGTTCCTATTTACTTGAATTCAATTGAAGAAACAGATGCTACTCTTGAAGCTGCAAATTTTGACGGTTGGGTAGATGAAGATGGAAACTCTACAGTTGTTGATCCAACAATATGGCCAAGCGCTCGTGTCCTTTGGTCTCCTCGTATTGGATTTAATTATGACGTTAAAGGCGACAATAGCCTTCGTTTACGTGGTGGTACCGGTATCTTTACCGGACGTATCCCATTTGTATGGTTAGGTAACCAAGCTTCAAACCCAGGTATAAACCCCGGTTATACTTTCCAAGTTAATTCTACTTCAGAAGATTTCCGTTTCCCACAGGTATGGAAAAGTAATTTAGCTGCCGACTGGAACTTAGGCAATGGTTTAATCGTTGGTTTCGAAGGAATCTATGGAAAAGATATCAATGCTGTAGTTCACCGCAACTACAATATGTCAGCTCCTTCTAGTAATTTATCCGGAACTGGTGATACTCGTGCAATTTTTGGTGGTTTTAATGAAGCTAATATTTATTCTTCTGATGCTAATGCTATTGGATTCCTTGATGCAGGTGCTATTGTTATGGATAATGTTTCTGAAGGTTACCAATATAGCTTAACTGGTAAAATTCAAAAAGCTTTTGCTTTTGGTCTACGTGCAGATGTTGCCTATACTTATCAAGAATCTAAAGACTATACTTCTATTCCTGCAGAGATTGCTGCTGATGCTTTCCAACGTAATCCAGTAGTTGGCGATCCTAACGATCCTACTTTATCTTGGTCTCGTTATGGTTTAAAGCACCGCATAATCTCAAGCTTTATGTATCAAACAAGCTATAAAAATATGGCTTCTTCTTTCGGATTAATCTTTGAGGCTGGACAAGGAAATCGTTATTCTTTTACTTATGCTGGTGACTTAAATCAGGATGGTATTATGAACAACGACCTTCTTTATGTTCCTGCAAGTTCAAATGATATTCATTTTGGTACTGTTGAAGAAGGTGTTGGTATTGAAGCCGCAAATGCTTCTGCACAATGGGCTGCTTTAGATGCGTTTATCGAACAAGATGATTATTTAAGTACTCGTCGTGGTACTTACGCTGAAAGAAATGGTGCTTCTTTGCCTTGGTTCGCTCAAATGGACTTCCGTGTTATGCAAGACTTCTATTTTGACATAAAAGGAAAGAAACATACAATTCAACTTTCTCTTGATATTATGAATCTAGGAAATATGATCAACTCTAATTGGGGTGTTCGTCAATATGCAACGACATATAACCCAATTGCAGTTACTGGTGTTGATGCTAATAATGTACCTTATTTCAACTTTGATACTAACTTAACTGATTCTTATATCGATGCATTCTCTGTTGCTTCAAAATGGCAAATGCAATTCGGTGTCCGTTATATCTTCTAAGAAAGGTATAGGTTATCAAATACTAAAAAAGTGCTGTCTCCATTTGGAAGCAGCACTTTTTTTATGCCCATTTTATTATTTATTCTTTTAAAAAACTAACCATAGAGACATGAAGACACAGAGTTTTAAATTTTAAATTAAACTTGATTTACTTATTCATAACCAATTTTTTCTTTGTGTCTTAGTGCCTTTGTGGTGAGGAATTCAAATATCAAGAAAATCACAGCTCCAAATAAAACTCTATCCTGTCAATCACTTCGCCCAAAACAACAGAAATTAAAACGGAGTAATTAACGGTATCAAAACCTAAAGTGAAAAAAAGTACCACAGGAACAATAAAACCCAAAAGAATTCTGAAAACAGAAAAAACAAGACGGATATCATTTCCAACTTTCTGAAACATTATTTTTCTAGTGATATACAAATAAGCTTTTAAAATCAAGGCTCCAAAAAACATCCACGGATTAAAAACAAGAATAGCAACATAAAGAAAAACCGTAAAGAATAACACATCGGCACTGTGGTATTTATTTTCTTTTTTTGATGGCAATTGCCGATATATATTGTCAATGGAAACCAAAGTAAGCAAACCAAGAATAGTTGCCAACAAACCCAACTCATTTTGCTGAGGAAAAAATAGCCAAAGCGATGCCAATGGAACAAAAAGACTGTAGGCTACTATTTCTCTACTCAACCACGATTTACGAATGTTTAATACAGCTCGCCAAGCACGTAACTTTTTACCCAGATGAGCCATACTTAAAATTCCACCTAAAATAGCAAGCCCAATAAAAAGCTCAGGTTTTATTGATAATCCTTTACTAAAAGCAGCATAAAAAGCAGCCACCAATAATGTGGTAAGCAAGCTGAAAACCAATAATGACCATTCTGATGAAATGCCATTTTTTTTCTTCTCCGCTAAATTTAATTCTTTCTTCAAATCATTAATATTTTATTTTTGATATTGTAAACTATGTTACAATCTTGTAAAAAGCAGTATAATATTTAAACATAAAAATTCTTGATAAAAATATGAAATTAATCTATGTTTCAGACTTAGAATAAAGCTATATATCTTTTATATCTAACTTAGGTTAACCAAAATGGGATTCTGTTTTTAGAATGAATTCTTTGTAACCTAATTATTTTTTAAATTAGCTCTCTAAGTATAAGAAAAATGTATTTTTACCAACAAAACACAAACCAAATTATTTGCCGTTGCGAAAAGGCAAGTCAAACCGCTAAAATCATAGTATGTTTAAGCAAAATATAAAACCATTTTTGTTATTTTTATTTATATTCCCCTTAACTCTTTTTGCCAATGATGTAGACACCTTAACAGCTCTGCATACTCAAGCAAAAATAAAATTAGACGGACGACTTAACGAAGAAGTATGGAATAAAGCTATGCGTATTTCTAATTTTACACAGCGCGAAATGGCAGAAGGTGAAGCTGCAACCGAAAAAACGGAAGTCGCTATTA
>JAGGWH010000158.1 GCA_021157585.1 Bacteroidales bacterium
CACCTTATCTTCTCTAACAACATCCTTATACATTTCAGAATAACCTTTGTTGTTTTCCAAATCCCAATCAAGCAATTTAAAAAATTTATCAATAAATTCTATTCTCGTATTTGTTTCATTATAAGAGGTTGATTTATATTGTTTAATATTATATTTGAATTGTTCTACCAATTCTTTTAATGTGATTTTATTCATTATTCTCTCTTTTCTAATTGGGCCAAATTTCTATATCTAATAAAAGCTAATGTTTGCTAACGGTTATGGCAAAAAGCGATAACGAGTCAAGTAGGGGATTCTAGTCATTTTGCTAATGTTAGGTGCTGTTTGTTTATATTTCGATTATATCTAAGCTTCAAACTTGTTTTCTACATCCATACTAGTATGAAGAATTCTAATAACAATAATGAAGCCATCTGAATCATATTTGTAAAATATCAGATGAGATTTCACTCTGGAAACTCTATAGCCTTTTAAAATATGGTCTGCAGTACTACCAGCTTTAGGATTTTCTGAAAGAAAAAAAATCTCGCTCATTATTAGCTCATAATATCTATCAGCTTGCTCGAAAGACCAGTTCTGAAAAGTATATAACCAGATATTTTCAAGGTCGGAACTTGCTTTTTCGGTTATTTTGAATGATTTCATTAGGCGTTGTATTTTTTATGAAGTTCTTTTAAATGTTTCTTTGGGGTGAAATTTTCAATTATTCCGCTATTTTCACCTTCAACGAGAGCATTTCTCAATGCTTCTAGTTTTTGTTCTTCATTTTCTAAAAGTCTAAGACCCGCCCTTACGATCTCACTTGCAGACTTATACCTACCTGTTCTAATTTCTTTTGTCATGAATTGTTGAAAATGATCACCGATGTATAGGGAAGTATTTTTACCCATGCTTTCCTCCTTGCATTCTTAATATCAATATACCAATAATTGGTACACAATGCAATAAAAAAGTTTGTGAAACAATTCAGAGTCATTTTCAGCGAAGCTACATAAAGATTCAATTTTCATATTTTAAAAGGCTATATAAACAAATTGCACCTAACGGTTATGGCAAAAACCAGTGGGGAAGAGCGAGTCAAATGTCCAAGTAACCCATTGATATTTTGCCAATGTTAGGGGCTGTTTATGATTGTTCATCTCTATATCTTTTTTTCTATCGTTACCGGTGTTTTTTGAATATACTAAAATCTCTAAACTTTAACAAAGAAAATTCCTTGTAAATTTCTTCAAAAAATGTTAACTTATTTCCTTGAAAAGAATATTCTTTTAAATATTAAAAGCAATTCAGCAATAAAATGGGAGTTATGAAGAATGAACAACAATATTTTTAAGTACATACTTGCATTGGTAATAATCTTTTCTACAATAATCAAAGCTCAGATACTAGTAGATGTAGCTGTAAGAGGAGTAAGCGACAATTACAAGAACGGTGAGCAGAAAGACAGGCTGGAAGCTATAATGGACGCAAAACGGCAAGCTCTTGAAAAAGCAGGCTTAAAACTTAAATCTACTACGAAAGTCGAGAATTTTCAGACAACTTACGATTACATTGAAACACAGGCTGAAACTGTGCTTATGCCAGGTTTTCAGATTATTGAGAACGGATATGGCACTGACGGAACTTATTCAGTTGTACTTGTTGGTAAAGTAAAATCAACAGTAGAGGAAGATGTAACATTTAAAGAATTAAGGTATGCAAAACATCTTTTCGAACAGAATAAGAAGAGTGAAGCAAAAGATATAATTGCAAAGTTGATGAACGATAAAAATACTGATTTGGCAGAACAGGCACATTACTTGTATTTAAAATGGCTTCTAACGCCTGATGAGAAAGATATACATATGCTAAAGTATCGAGAATATTTAACTGAATTCGACAAATACAAAATCTATTATCAGTCGAGTAAGTATATCGCTTTACTTGAAAAAGAAAAAAAGAAATATGAAAACAAATCCAAATACCAAATCGAACAGCTTAATCAGCTAAAAAAAATATTACCGCAATTAATTTTTGTTCAGAACGAAGGTAAAGATAATTTTAACATTGGAAAAACCGAAATTACACAAGCACAATGGAAAACAGTAATGGGGGATAATCCGAGTAAATTCAAAGGCGAAAACAACCCTATAGAAAATATCAGTTGGTATGATGCAATTGAATTCTGCAACAAATTAAGTATAATGGCAGGGCTGCAAATTTGTTATAGTGGAAGCGGAAGCAGTATTACATACAATTTCAGTGCGAACGGATATCGTTTACCAACAAACGCTGAATGGGAATATGCAGCAAAAGGTGGTGTTCAAAGTAGAAATTACGAATATAGTGGAAGCAATAATGCTGACGAAGTATCATGGAATCCAAAGAACTCAGATAAAACAACACATCCTGTCGGGGAGAAACAAGAAAACTAGCTTGGTATCTATGATATGAGTGGAAACGTAGAAGAGTGGTGCTGGGATGTTGTAAAAGACTCTCTTTACCCAGGTAAATTTCGTTATGTACGGGGCGGATCGTGGTTGAGTAGCAACAGAGTTATGTTTTGCTTTTCAGGCGGTGGTCACTCGGGCCTCGGCAGAAGTTCTATCGGCTTTCGTGTTGTAATGAATAATTAGCGAAAACGTCTTACGCTTTTATGCTTTTGCCCTTTTCTTTTTGCTTCTTTTTCTTTGAAATAGAGGATATGGCCGGATATAAAACGAATAGTGTACTCCTCTGGCGGTCAACTGGAACTCCAACAATTACCGTGTTACAATATCATATAAGTTAGATGGAATATTTTAGTATTTTAATTCTCTAATCTTCTTTAAATTGCTGAATTGCTTATACTTTAAAACTCATCTTCTTTTATAAAAAACACCGGTTAACAATCATTAATTGCCCCTAACGG
>JAGGWH010000159.1 GCA_021157585.1 Bacteroidales bacterium
CTTTACCGTTCATAATTCTAGGCTGACCATCCAACCAAAAGTAAATATCGTGCTTTACTAAAGTATCGCCTTTGGGCTTTAAAATAAAGTTTTGTAAAGGTAAACCATTAGCTCCGGCAGCTTCTTTTTCCCAAGATCCAAGTGTGAATTTATATTCTATCAGATCTGGAACATCGTCTTGAATACAAAAGTGCCATCTGTGATTATCAAGTTTGCGCATTTTAACTTGATTGGGATTCCAATTTCCTAGCTCATCAATACTACCAACAATATAAACATCGGTAGTATCAGGTAAGTCTGGGGAATACATTTCAATGACTATTCCCTTTGGAGTTTGAGGTTTGTTCAAACAGGAACTAAAAGTAAGTGCCAAAAAAAAGGCAAAAAGGATTCTATAATGCATAAATGATTTTTTGATCGCTCTAATTTAGTCGCTTTCTTTAAATTAATTAACGAAAAACTTAAAAAGTGTATCTTTAGTCTAGAAAAAACATCACGCAAAGGCGCAGAAACGCAAAGAAGAAAACAAGAAAAAGAAAAGAAAAAGAAACCATAAATAACACCTTGGCGACTTCGCGGCTTCGCGAGAAAAGAAAAACAGCACGCAAAGGCACAGAGACGCTAAGAAGAAAACAAGAAAAAGAAAAGATAAAAAAACCATAAATAACACCTTGGCGACTTCGCGGCTTCGCGAGAAAATGAAATCACGCAGAGACACAAAGAAAACAAAACGATTATATATTCTCAAAAAATACAATTATGAATGAAAACGAAATATCCAAAATTATTGTAAACACCAGCTATAACATTCATGTTGAACTCGGCCCAGGCTTGCTTGAATCTGTTTATGAAGAAATTCTATATTATGAACTTATCAATCAAGGATTAAAGGTTGAACGGCAAAAAGCAATTCCTGTTATTTGGAAAGACAACAAAATGGGAATTGGATTTAGGGCTGATTTGATAGTGGAAAACAAAGTAATAATTGAACTTAAGTCGGTTGAAATGATTGCCCCCGTTCATCCCAAGCAACTTTTAACTTACCTAAGAATAACGGGACTCCGGTTAGGCTTACTTATAAATTTTAATGAAAAGCTAATTAGGGATGGAATAACACGAATAGTAAATAATTTATAAGACACTTTAAACCCAAAGAAAAATACCTTAGCGACTTCGCGGCTTCGCAAGAAAAAATATCACGCAAAGGCGCAAAAACGCAAAGAAAAAAAAGAAAACCAAAAAATTGCAATTTATGCATATGTACTGAAAACCAGATTATCAAAACATTACACCTTGGCGACTTCGCGGCTTAGCGAGAAAAGCACATTACGCAAAGGCGCAAAAACGCAAAGAAAAAAAGAAAACCAAAAAATTGCAATTTATGCATATGTACTGAAAACCAGATTATCAAAACATTACACCTTAGCGACTTCGCGGCTTAGCGAGAAAAGCACATTACGCAAAGGCGCAAAGAAAAAAATCACAGCTTTCTAAAAAACACCTATCTTTAAAATCGAAAATAAATACAGAGAAAAAGTTTTTTATCCTGTTTTTTATATGAAACTTTGCGTACGTAAAAAACGGATTTAACCAATTAATTTAAAGCATGAGCGATCAACTAAAACACGAATGCGGAATTGCCTTTTTGCGTTTACGTAAGCCATTGGAATACTACCTTGCAGAATACGGAACTCCATTATGGGGTTTGAATAAGATGCATTTACTAATGCAAAAGCAACATAATCGCGGACAAGATGGAGCGGGTATTGTTAATGTAAAATTGAATATGCCTCCCGGATATAAATATATTAGTCGCGAACGCTCCAATACCGATTCTCCGTTAAAAGATATTTTCAATAGAGCCTACGAGCCTTTTCTTGAATTAGAGCAGCAAAACCCTAAGCTTTTAAATGATGTGAATTATCTAAAAATGAATTATCGTTTTACCGGCGAAGTATTTATGGGACATCTACGCTATGGTACTTTTGGAAAAAATTCTATCGATAGTATTCATCCTGTTTTAAGAGTAAATAATTGGAAGACAAGAAATCTTATTCTGGCAGGTAATTTTAATCTTACTAATGTTAATGAGCTCTTCGACAGATTAGTAAGTTTCGGACAATATCCCGTTGAAACATCAGATACAATAACGATGTTGGAAAAAATTGGTCATTTTTTAGATGAAGAAAACGAAGAATTATACCGTAGATATAAATACGAAGGATTTACAAAAGAAGAAATAACTCATCAAATTGCAAATGGTTTAAATATTCCAAACATTCTAAAAAAGGCATCTTACGATTGGGACGGTGGCTATGTAATTACCGGTTTATTGGGTCATGGTGATGGGTTTATTATGCGTGATCCTGTTGGTATTCGTCCGGCTTTTTACTATGTTGATGATGATATAGTTGTAGCAGCATCAGAACGTCCGGTTATTGAAACCAGTCTCGATATTCCAGGCGATAAAGTAAAAGAGCTAAAGCCGGGATATGCTTTAATTGTCAAGCATAATGGTCTTGTAGAAGAAGTTCAGGTACTTAAACCTCAGCCAAAGAAGGCTTGTACTTTTGAAAGAATTTATTTTAGTCGAGGTACCGACAGAGACATTTATAAAGAGCGTAAAAAATTAGGATCTTTAATAACAGCTACCGTTTTAAATGCTATTCAGCATGATATTAGAAATACCGTTTTTTCCTATATTCCAAATACCGCTGCGGTAGCTTTTCAGGGAATGGTTGAAGAGTTAAACAAATTTTGTAATCAATTAAAAGCAGATAAAGTTTTAGAATTAGGTGATAAGCTAAATAAAAAAACTCTTGAAGAAATTATGCTTTTCTCTCCTCGCATAGAAACTGTAGCGGTAAAAGATATGAAGCTTCGTACTTTTATCACACAAGACAATCAGCGTGATGATTTAGTTGGGCATGTGTATGATATTACTTATGGTTCTATAAAATCGGGAGAAGATAAGTTAGTTATTGTTGATGATTCTATTGTTCGCGGAACAACACTTAAGCAGAGTATTATAAGCATACTCGATCGTTTAGGTCCAACGGAAATTATTGTTGTTTCTTCGGCTCCTCAGATTCGCTATCCCGATTGTTATGGGATTGATATGGCGCGTTTAGGCGATTTCATTGCTTTTAAAGCCGTTATTGAATTGTTAAAAGAAACTAAGCAAGAATCAATTATTAACGAGGTTTATCTGAAATGCAAAGCACAAGTAGACCTGCCAAAAGAAGAAGTAGTGAATCATGTAAAAGATATTTATCGTCCTTTTACAGCTCAACAAATCTCTGATAAGATTGCGCAATTAGTAACACCAAAAAAAGTGAAGGCTAAAGTAAAAGTTATCTACCAAAGTATAGAAGATTTACATGTCGCATTACCAAATCATAAAGGCGATTGGTATTTTACCGGAGATTATCCAACTCCCGGCGGAAACAAAGTAGTAAATACCAGCTTTATTAATTATATTGAAGGGAAGGGTGGAAGAGCGTATTAAATGTATTGGTGTGATAATTAGTATGTTATAAAAAGAACTTCGCTTTTAAGTATCGAAAAAGATTAAGCTAAACATAGTCTTTTTGATTATTTTTTACTTCGAGTGAAGACCTGAAAAACAAGGACAAGACGTTTATTCTAAGCAGGGGATTCTAATATGTTAAGCGCATAAGCCTTCTTGAGTTTATAAATGTTTATTTTTCATTAAAATATAGTTTTACAATTAGTGGATGAGGTTTGACTTCAAAGACTTTTGTTTTTGGATATTTGTTTTTTAGAATTTCAATTAGAGAATTATAATATTTAGGATTTACAGTTTTCATTTTATGCCCAATTCTTTTAATAACTTTCTTCTTTCTAATCAATTTTACATTTATAATAATCCCGAAGGGATTGTATGTTTATAAAAGATAAGCTTCAAAATATATATTCGACCCCGATGGGGTCGTATTACATATACTGACTTTTGTTTTATAAACATTTGAACCCTGTGGGTTCAGCTTTTAAAAGTGATAAAATATAAAAAAGTGGGCTTATGATTTTGCTTTCTTATCTTGTCAAGGGTTATAAATCAGTATTAACGTAGAAATTGCGATTAAGATTGGTAGAAATACATAAGTCGAAAAAAGTGAAAGTTATCTACTTGTTTAAATGCAGATTCTAAATCTCTAATATATATACATATAATGCTACTGTTTTATAGGATTCTTTTAATAATCGACCAATCTATTCTAATAACTTTCTTCTTTCCAATTAATTTTACATTTATAATAATCCCGAAGGGATTGTATGTTTATAAAAGATAATCTTCAAAACATATATTCGACCCCGATGGGGTCGTATTACATACGCTGACTTGCGCTTTATAAACATTTGAACCCTGTGGGTTCAACCTTTAAAAATGATAAAATATAAAAAAGCGAGCGTATAAGATAAATCCAATAACTTGCTATATCAAGCAGCTATCAATCCCTACGAGGGTTTTAAACCCTTGTAGGGATAAGGGAGAGAGGGATTTCGCTCTAAGCAAAGCATCTGCTAAAATCCATTAAGTTCCATATAAACCGTAGGAATCAATAAAAGAGCACCTATAATTGTAAGCATTAAAATAAATGGCCAAACCCATTTAACCCATTTTTCATAAGGGATTCGTGCTACACCAAGTACGCCGATTAAAACACCTGAAGTAGGTGTAATCATATTCGTAAATCCATCACCAAACTGAAAAGCCATTACGGTTGCTTGTCGAGAAACCCCTATTAAATCCGAGAACTGTGACATAATAGGCATGGTAAGTGCTGCTTTTGCCGATCCCGAAGGAATAATCACATTGATTCCGGTTTGAAAAACATACATCAATTCCACGGAAGCAAGCTTACCAATATCATTCATCGATTTAGAAACGTAATACAAAAGTGTATCTATGATTTGTCCGTTATTTAATATGATAATAATTCCACCTGCTAAACCAACAACCAAAGCCGCGGAAGTAATATCTTTTACTCCGGCAATAAATAGGTTTGTAATTTTATTGGGTGAATAGTTCATAGCAATTCCTGAAGCCAATCCCATAGCAAAAAACAAGCTTGCAATTTCCATCACATACCAAGAGTATCCCATAACACCAACAATCAACATAAAAATGGTGAGACCAAGGATATTTAGAATATAGAAGTGGATAGATTTCCGAATACTAAGAAATCCGAAAATGGTGAAATAAGCAGTAACAACAGGAATTGCAGGGAAATTATAAGAAGCATTTCCAATTTGTAATACACTATAGAATTCAGTATAAGAAAAGTAGAGCAATACAGCCACTATAAACACAAAACTTATCCAAGCGGATTTCCCCGCTTTTACAAGACCATCAGATTCCTCTTTTATCTCTGACTTTCGCCAATAAGCATCTTCTTCGTAAACAAGAGAAAGTTTAGGGTTTTTCTTGATTCTGTTTGCATAGCGAAGTATCCAGGCAATACCAACAAAATTGATTACGATCCAACTAAAAAAACGATATTCTATACCTGAAAACAAAGGTAAACCCGATAAACCTTGAGCAATACCAATAGTAAAAGGATTAAGCAAAGCTCCTGCAAATCCTAATGCTGCTCCAACAAAACACAATGAAATACCGACAATACTATCGTAACCCATACTAATTGCCAAGGGGACAAAAATTATAATAAAGGCAATAGTTTCTTCGCTCATTCCAAAAACTGCTCCGAAAACAGAAAATAAAAGCATAATCAGGGTGAGAATAATATTGTTGATTCCGAGTTTTTTAAACAGCCAAATATGTTCAACTTTTTTTGATGCTTTTAAAAACGAGAATATACCAACATCAATGGCTTTACTTTCATTCATAATCCAAAAAGCACCGCCAATAAGCAGTATAAAAATAATAATATCGGCTTTGTCTACAAAGCCATCAAAAAGAGCTGAAAAAACTTGCCAAGTTTGAGGATTTGAATCGGTATATTGGAAAGAATTACTATCAATAACTTCTTTTACAGTTCCGTTATCTAACTGAATTTGTTGTCGCTCAAAAGCACCGCCTGGAATTATCCAAGTTAGTAAAGCGGAAAAAATTATAATATAAAAAACAATAACGTAAGTATGCGGAATAGCTCTTTTTTTGCTCATAGAATTAATTGGTTTTTGTTTTGGGACGTTCTGTTAGCATCATTAATATAAAGAAAGCACCAAAAAGCAAAACATTTAAATAGAGTGATGTGTTAAAATAAGCACTTAAACTATAAATAGCCAAAGCAGCCATTGGGTAAAAGATAATTTTCAAAACCTGATAAGGAATTGGGAAATATTTTCGACCAAAGAAAAAAGAAAGTATTGTAGGTACTAAATAGGCAAAAAACACAGACCAAGCAGCACCGTAGATTCCCCAAATGGGGATAAGAATAATATTAGCGACAATAGCTATTAGTGCACCACTAACGGAAAAGAAAGCACCATAAATTGTTTTATCTGTAAGTTTATACCAAAACGACAGATTATAGTAAATCCCAAGCAAAAGGTTAGCCATCAACAGAATAGGAACTATTCCCAAGCCCTCACGATACGATGATCCGATGAAATACTGAATAAGGTCTATAAACAACATGGTTCCAAGAAAAATAAAAGAACCTGAGATTACAAACCATTTCATAACCAAAGCATAGGTTTTTTGGGCATCTTTATTATTGGCTTCGCCGAAGAAAAACGGATCGGCAGCATAGCGAAAGGTTTGAATAAACAGCACCATAATAATCGCTATTTTGGCGTTTGCTCCATAAATCCCTAAATATTTCATTGCCTCGGCACTATCCGAAAATAAATGAGGAAATAGTATTTTATCGAGAGAAACAGGAACGATTCCTGCTATACTGACAACTAAAATAGGCCAAGTATACGAAATCATTTTTTTCCATAATGCAAAATCGAAACCTGCACGTAAGAATTTATATGTTGGAAGTAAAAACAAAAGCGTGATTCCACTAGCAAATAAATTAGAAAGAAAAATATAACCCACTAAATTATCTGTATCGAAGAATGAATTTACAAAACGATACATAGCACCACCATCGGCTTTTTCCATTACGCCGGTACAGTACAGAATAAAAAATAAATTCAAGCCGATATTTATTCCTATATTAATGAGTTTTAATGTAGCAAATTTTAAGGCTTTTTCTTCTCGGCGTAAGCCTGCAAAAGGAATGCTCGATAAGGCATCGAAAAATAAAATAAAAGCAAACCAGACTAAATAATTTAGATGCTCGACATAACCCAAATTATTGGCGATTTTATCCTTAAAAATCAGGAAAATGAATATAAAGAAAAGCGAACTTACGACTAAAGAAATTAAGCCTGTACTATATACTTTTTCCTTTTTTGCTTCTATTTCTGAAAAGCGAAAAAAGGTAGTTTCCATTCCGTAAGTTAGGAAAGCAAAAACCACAGCAACATAAGCATATAATTCAGTAACCGTTCCGTATTCTGAAGCGGGCAAAGTGTAAGTGTAGAGCGGAACGAGCAAGTAATTTAATAAGCGTCCGATAATACTGCTTAATCCGTAAATGGCTGTTTGTCCAAGTAGTTTTTTTAAGGGGTTCACGTGCTTTTTGTGTATTTGTTAGCAAAGATAAAATAATTCGCTTATTATCTTTTATGCAAAAAAATTCTCTCTCATAAATCTACATAATCACTTTTATTTGAGCTTTACATCGTACTTTATATCGAGCGAAGCCGAGATGCAATCTGTCCTTACATCAATTTTTTTCCGACCTTTGACGCCGCATAAATAACACGTATAATTAAAACACTAATCTTATCATCAAAAAAAATGATTAAAAAAAGACTGCCAACCACCAAAACAGAAAATATTAATGGCCGATTTAAACGCAATCTGTTAAATATTTTCCCTGCGTATTGGGGGACAGGTGCCAAAGTAATATTTTTATCTACTGATTTTAAAGAAGTTCAGCTTAGGTTACCACTTTCGTGGCGAACAAAGAATTATGTCGGAACTATTTTTGGGGGAAGTATGTATGCTTCTACCGATCCTATTTATATGATACAGCTGATACAGTTATTGGGAAAATCATATGTTGTTTGGGATAAATCTGCATCTATTCGGTTTTTGCGTCCGGGAAACAAAACTTTGTATGCGAGGTTTTTAATTTCTGATGAATTACTTGAGCAGATTAAATCAGATGTAGCTGAAAAACAAGAGATTGATATAGATTTTGAGATTGATTTTACCGATATTTCGGGTAAAGTTTATGCTCAAGTGAGTAAAGTGTTATATATTGCCAAAAAGTCTTTCTATAAAGAAAAAAAAGCTAAACGAGAAAAGACTTTATAATAATTTTTAAAATAAATTTGAATTAAATAAAGAGCAGGTAAAATCAATATAAGTTGTTTTTATTGTAATTTTATGTGCGCAAAAAATGAATATGACTAAGAAGGTAAGTATCGCTATAAAGGCTGATTTTATACATTTTTTAAACGAGGATGAAATGGTTTTTATTCCGAAAGGAATATTGTGGGTGGAAGAAGGAAAAGTAAAAATGATTGGTGAGAAAGAGAAAGTGAGTTCTTTTTTACCAAAAGAAATTATAATAAAGGATTATTCCGGAAAGCTTGTCTTTCCCGGCTTTATTGATGGTCATGTCCATGCCGCTCAAACACAGGCAATAGCTTCTTATGGTAAGCGCTTACTCGATTGGCTTGAGACTTATATTTTTCCCTTAGAAGAAAAGTTTGAGAATAATGATTTTGCGCGGCATTCTGTAAGGTTTTTCTTTGCTCAACTATTAAGAAACGGAACAACAACGGCAGCCATTTTCCCCAGTCGACATCCAGAGGCAACAGCTATTTTGTTTGAGGAAGCACTTCGTTTAAATATGCGTATTCTCGCCGGAAAAACAAATATGGATAGAAATGCTCCTGTTAGTCTCCGCGATAAAACAGAGCTGACATATTCTGAAAATAATCAACTTATTGAAAAATATCATAATAGCGAACGTTTGAATTACATACTTACTCCACGTTTTGCTATTACAAGTTCTGAAGAGCAATTACAAGCTATTGGAGATTTAAAAAAAACATATCCTAAAATAGCCGTTCAAACCCATCTTTCTGAAAATAATCATGAAGTCGGAAATGTTAAAAAAATGTTTCCAAAATCCAAAAGTTACTTAGATGTATACGATAGTTATGGCTATTTGGGGAAAGGTAGCTTAATGGCTCATGCTATCTTTTTAGAGGATGATGAATGGAAACGTTTAGCGAAAACGCAAACATCTATTGTCCATTGTCCTACTTCTAACCTCTTTTTGGGTTCGGGATTATTTGATTTACAAAAATGTAGAAAGTATAAAATCCCATTAGCTTTAGGAAGTGATGTAGGTGCCGGAAATAGCTTTTCGATGTTAAGAACAGCTTCGGAAGCATATAAAGTTGCAGCCGTGCAAGATATTGAATTTACAGCACGAAATGCATTTTATCTGATTACCTTGGGAGGAGCAAAGGCTCTTAATCAGGATGCTTTTATTGGTAATTTTGAAGTTGGCAAAGAAGCCGATTTTATAGTAGTTGATACTATGGCAACAGAACTTATGCAAGAAAGATTAAGAGATTCGCATAATATTGATGAGATATTATTTGTTTTAATGATGCTTGGTGATGATCGTAATATAGAATCGGTTTATTTACAAGGTAATAAAGTAGAAATATAGAACTTAAAATTGATATGCGAATTTTAATTCTTACTAATAAAATTCCGTATCCGCCAATAGATGGAGGTTCTATTGCCACATTAAATTTGAGCCTTTCTCTATCAAAATTGGGTAATAATATTACCCTTTTAGCAATGAATACAGCCAAACATTACTATGCTGTAAAAAAGATTCCTCCGGAAATTACAAATCAAATTAAGTTAATTGCTATTGATGTTCCGGCTAAAATTAGTATTCGTGGGGCTTTAAAAAACTTTTTCTTTTCTAAGAATGCTTATACCGCCGAGCGCTTTTATACAGCTGATTACAGACAAGCATTAAGAGATTTATTACAATCAGAAGTCTACGATATAATTCAATTAGAAGGTTTGTATTTGGGTTTATATATTCCTTTAATAAGAAAATACAGTAAAGCAAAAATCATTTATCGTGCACATAATTTAGAATTTGAGATTTGGCAACGAGCTGCTTATCGTTCAGGATATATTAAAAGCTTGTATTTTAAAAATCTATCTATTCGTTTGTTAAAGTTAGAGAAAAAGCTTTTACCACAATACGATGCTATTTTGCCAATTAGCAAAAAAGATAAAGAATGGTTTTTAAGCTATGCTCCAAAAATAAAATTTCATATAACGCCGGCAGGAATAGTCGAGAATTTAAAAGAACAAGCGTCTTCTAGTAAAATTAAACCCGATTTATTTCATATTGGTGCTTTAGACTGGCTTCCTAATCAGGAAGGCTTGCTTTGGTTTTTCGATAAAGTCTGGCCTGTAATTAATAAGAAATATCCAACTCTGAAATTTTATCTTGCCGGCAGGAATGCTTCGGCAGAAATAAAAGCCATAAAAGCTCCAAATCTTATTTTTTTAGGCGAAGTGGAAAGTGCTTCTGACTTTATTTGTTCGCATAGTATTATGGTTGTTCCCTTATTCTCAGGAAGCGGAATGCGAATAAAAATTATTGAGGCTATGGCTTTGGGTAAGACGGTTATTTCTACTGCTTTAGGCTTAGAAGGAAATCCTGCTCAAAATAATAAAGAAGTTCTTGTAGCTAATGATAAGAATGAGTTTTTGAATAAAATAGACTATTTATTATCCCAACCACAAAAAAATTCCGAATTAGGTAATGCAGCAAAGGAATTTGTTAATACTCATTTCAATCAAAAAATAATTTCGAAGAAAGTCCAAGAATTTTATCTGAATCTTCTAAAATAATACTTTGCATAATTCTTAAAGATTGCGCTTAGTTTTCATTCATTAGATAAACCAGTAAATAAGCCTAATACGTTCACTTATTTTAACTTTTTAGCACTAAAAATTTTCCTACTTTTGCAGCAAAACAAAGAAAGAGCAATGACTGTAAAAAATGATAAGGTAATTGGTGAGGGATTAACTTATGACGATGTATTGTTAATTCCGGCCTATTCTGAAGTCTTACCTAGAGATGTTGATGTCCAAACACGTTTTACCCGAAATATTGCTATTAATATTCCTGTTATTTCGGCTGCAATGGATACCGTTACAGAATCTAAAATGGCTATTGCATTAGCTCAGGAAGGTGGTATTGGTGTGATTCACAAAAATATGCCAATCGTACAGCAGGCAAGCGAAGTGAGAAAAGTAAAAAGAGCTGAAAATGGGATGATTATAGATCCTATCACTATTTCTTCTAAAGCCCTTGTGTCTGACGCTTTAGCTTTAATGACCGAATATCATATTGGAGGAATCCCTGTTGTTGATAAATCAAATAAATTAGTAGGAATAGTTACTAATCGTGATTTGCGTTTTGAGCGTAAGTTAAATAGAGCTATTAAAGAAGTAATGACCAAAAAAGTTGTAACCGTAAGTGAGTTTACTACTTTTGAAATTGCTGCCGATATTCTTCAACAAAATAAAATTGAAAAGCTTCCGGTCGTTGATAAAAACAAAAAACTAATAGGTTTAATAACTTATCGTGACATTATAAAAATTAAGGAGCGTCCAAATGCTTGTAAAGATATTCGTGGTCGCCTTCGCGTTGCTGCCGCTATTGGTATTGGTGGCGATAGTATGGAAAGAGCCTCAGAATTGGTAGATGCCGGAGTTGATGCTTTGGTTTTAGATACGGCTCACGGACATACCAAAAGTGTTATACTTACACTGAAAAAGATTAAAGAAAATTTTCCTGAGATGGAAGTGGTTGTTGGAAATATTGCTACTGGAGCAGCCGCAAAAGCATTGGTAGAAGCAGGTGCTGATGGTGTTAAAGTAGGAATAGGACCCGGTTCTATTTGTACTACTCGTGTAATTGCCGGTGTTGGTGTTCCGCAATTTTCTGCGGTTATGGATGTTGCAGCTGCAATTAAAGGAAGTGGCGTACCGGTTATTGCCGATGGTGGTATTCGCTATACCGGTGATATTGTAAAAGCAATGGCAGCAGGAGCTGATACCGTTATGGCAGGATCATTATTTGCCGGTGTGGATGAATCTCCCGGAGAAACAATTATTTTTGAAGGAAGAAAATATAAATCATATCGCGGTATGGGTTCGGTAGAAGCCATGCAGCATGGCTCAAAAGATCGCTATTTTCAAGATATGGAAGATGAAATTAGTAAACTTGTTCCCGAAGGAATTGTTGGGCGAGTTGCTTATAAAGGAAGTTTATCGGAAGTTATTCATCAGATGGTTGGCGGCTTGAGAGCAGGAATGGGCTATACTGGTTCTAAAGATATTGCTACACTTCAACAAGCTAAGTTTACTAAAATTACTGCAGCAGGAGTTATTGAAAGTCATCCCCACGATATTTCAATTACTCGTGAAGCTCCAAATTATAGTCGATAGTTAATATTTAAAAATTACGCAAATGATTAAAAAATACTTTAGTCTGTTTGGACTTGTCTTAATTTTTGTTTTGAGTGTTAAAGCTCAAGACAGCTCTTCTGTTTTACTCCGAATCGGAGATGAGAATATTGGTGCTGAAGAATTTTGGGCAATTTATCAGAAAAATAGTCGCATCAATCAGCAAAGCGAAAAAACAAGTATTAACGAATATCTTGATCTTTATATAAATTTTAAACTTAAAGTAAAAGAAGCTAAAGATGCTAAAATGGATACGGCTGCGGCTTTTATTAAAGAATTAGAGGGTTATCGCAAGCAACTTGTTAAACCTTATTTGGTTATAGAAGAAGTTAATGAGAAAATGCTTAGAGATGTGTATAAACGTATGCAAACTAATGTTAGAGCTAGTCATATTTTATTACGCTTAAGCAAAACCCCTACACCTGCCGATACTTTAGCCGTTTTTCAAAAAGCAGTGGAAATACGTGAAGCTATTTTAAATGGTGAATATAGTTTTGCCGATGCTGCTGTGCGTTTTTCTGAAGATCCGTCAGCTAAGGATATGGATTTTGGTAATGGTCGTCCGCCTCGTAAAGGGAATAAAGGCGATCTTGGTTTCTTTAGCGTTTTCGATATGGTTTATCCATTCGAAGAAGCTGCTTTTAATTTGAATGTAGGAGAAATATCAAAACCTGTTCGTACACGATTTGGTTACCATTTGATTCTTTTAACAGACAGAATTCCGGCTATTGGTCAAGCTAAGGCTGCACATATATTTGTTCGGAATTCAAAGCCGGCAGCAATAGATTCTGCTAAAGTGCGTATTGATGAGCTGTATGATGAAATCCAAAAGGGTAAGAAATTTGAGGATATTGTTTTAAAATCTGATGATAAGGGAACGAGAGAAAAAGGTGGTGAGCTTCCTTGGTTTGCAGCTAACAGAATGGTTCCCGAATTTATAGCCGCATTATCAAAAATGAATGTTGGCGATATTTCTGAACCTATAAAAACTAATTATGGATGGCATATTATTAAATTCCTCGATCAGAAACCAATTCAAGATTTTGATAAAGTAAAAAAAGATATAAAAGATAAACTAAAAAGGGATATACGTTCTCATAAAGGCGAACAAGCTAAAATTGCACAGATAAAAATAGAAGAGAATTTTAAAGAATTTCCCGATAATTTGCAAGAAGCTATTGCCGCTATCGATACGAATTTTTATACCGATGATTTTGATATTGAAAAGCTATCCGGTTTAACAAAACCCATTTTCTCACTTCGTGATACATTGTTTTCTCAATACGGTTTTTTAAATTATATCTTTCAACGAAAAGGCAGTAAGATGCCCGATGGATTTGATATTCTGATTGCGAAAATGTATAAGGAATATGTTGATAAACAGTGTTTAAGTTTTGAAGAAAGACATTTGGAAGAAAAGTATTTCGATTTCAGATTAATTATGAATGAATATCGTGAAGGAATTCTTCTTTTCGATTTGATGGATAAGAAAATATGGTCTAAAGCATCGGCAGATACTTTGGGGTTAGAACGGTTTTTTGCTAACAACCAGAACAAATATAAATGGAAAAAAAGAGCACAACTATCTGTTTTTCATTTAAATGATAAGAGCTATTCCGATAGCGTACAAGATTTGCTTTTTCTTGGCGAAACAGATGATGCGATTATTCAAGAAGTTTCATCAGACAGCTTAAATCCTGTCCGTTTAGAAAAAATTACTGTAGAAAAAGGTGATAAGACAAAGTACGATGCTCTAAAATGGAAGAAAGGTGCTTTTTATCCATTGTTGGATGAGACCGGAAAGATAGAGTCTATCGTTGTTTTTCGAGATATTCTTAAACCTCAGCTTAAAAAATTAAGCGAAACACGCGGCTTGGTTATTGCCGATTATCAAAATTATCTTGAAAAAGAATGGATATCTGAATTAAAGAAACGTTATGAAGTAAAAGTTGATAAGAAAGTTTTACGTACTATAAAGGAACGGAATAAATAATGAAGAAAGGATTAAAATCGATATTTTTAATTTTTCTGCTAAGCCTTTTTGCTTGTGGTCCAAATAGAATAAATAGTGAAGATATTGTTCTTGCGCGTGTAGGAGATAAATATTTAAGCTATTCCGATATTGGAGATTATATGGCATCAGGGATTAGGCCTGACGATTCCTTACAGTTGGTACAAAGTTTTGTAAATACTTGGGTACGTAATGAAATTTTGGTTCAACATGCTATAAATAATTTGCCGGATAGTTTAACGGATTTTGATAAGCAACTTCAGGAATATAGAAATTCTCTATTGCTTTTTCAATTTAAGAAATTATATATTGATCAACAATTAGACACTCTTGTTACAGAGAAACAAGTGGAAGAATACTATAAACAGCATCTTACTGATTTCCAGCTTAAAGAAAGTATTGTTCGGTTTAGTTTTATTCAGATGGATGAGAATTCTCCTCAGCTTGAAGCAGCTCGTAAGATGTTTAAAAATTTGGGCGATACTACAACAAATAGATTAGAAGTTGAAAACTTCTGTATAGAGAATGGAACAGATTATTATACCGATGATGAGAAATGGATTCGGTTTAACGACTTATTAAATAAAGTGCCAATTACAACTTATAATAAATCAGTATTTTTAAAAAATCACCGTTTTATAGAATTAAAAAATAAACCATATATCTTCTTCCTTTACATAAAAGATTTTAAAGTAGCAGAGGAGTTGTCGCCTTTAGAATTTGAAAATGAAAAAATAAGGAAGATAATTTTAAATAAAAGAAAGATAATTTTGATTGATAATATGGAAAGTGCTTTATTTGAAAGGGCTTTTCAACAAAAGAATTTTGAAATATATTAATATTAAATTGCAAATAGGATTATTGTCTTAATTTTGACCTCAATTCGCAAATGAAATAATGACTATGAAGAAAACTTTTTCAATACTTACATTAAGCTTTGTAATAACCCTGTTCGCTTGGGGACAGGAAACGGAGCAAAGACCACAAACTATTTTAGATGAAGTAGTTGCCGTTGTAGGTAAAAATATAATTTTACAATCTGATATAGAAACCCAATATTTGCAATATCGTATGCAAGGCTATATAGAAGGAAGCTCTTCTACCATCAAATGCGATATTCTTAAAAAAGTAATATTCCAAAAGCTATTACTTAATCAAGCCGATATTGATAGTATTGTTGTAAGTCCGGTTCAAGTTGAGCAGGAGCTGGATCGTCGATTCAGATATTACATCTCACAGTTTGGCAGTCAGGAGAAATTGGAGGAATATTACCACAAACCGGTAGATCAATTTAAAGAAGAAATGCGCGAAATGATTGGAGAACAAATTCTTCAGCAGGACGTTCAATCCGAAATAACTAAAAATGTTACGATTACACCTAAAGAAATCAAAGCGTTTTATAAAGCAATGCCGGCAGATAGTCTGCCACTTATAAATACTTCCTATGAAGTAGCGGAGATTGTTAAAAAGCCGCCCATTTCTACTGCTGAGAAACTGAAAGTAAAAGAAAAATTACTTACACTTCGTAATCGTATTCTTAAAGGAGAAAGCTTTTCTACTTTAGCTATTCTTTATTCAGAAGATCCGGGATCTGCTAAAAAAGGAGGAGAGCTTGGAATGTACGGTAGAGGTGAGCTGTATCCTGAATTTGAGGCTGTTGCTTACGGACTAAAAGAAGGTGAAATTTCAGGTATTGTGGAAACAGAAGCCGGTTATCACATTATTCAGATGATAGAAAAAAAGGACAATTTCATTAATGTTCGCCATATCCTTCTTCGTCCAAAAATTTCTCCAATAGAACTTCAAAAAGCTGCAAATTATTTGGATAGTATTCGTGTTTTAATCGTTAGTGATAGTATTTCATTTAAAACTGCTGCACTTAAATTTTCAGATGGACAGAATCGTTTTAATAGTGGATTAATTATTAATCCTAATAGTGGTAATGCAAAGTTTCAAGCCGAAGAATTAGATCCTAAAGTATTTTATGTTATTGATAAACTGAAAATAGGTGAAGTTTCTAATGCCGTTAGTTATACTACCGATGATAATAAGGAAGCCTATCGTTTACTTAAACTTGTTAATAAAACAGCTCCACATAAAGCTAATATGAAGCAGGACTATGATATTATTCAGAAAGCTACCATTAATAAAAAGAAGCAAGAGGTAATTGATGAATGGGTGAAAATACGTGCAGCAAAAACTTACATACATATTAGCGATAAATATAATAAATGCTCTTATTTTGATACTTGGCAATCAAAATAACCATTAATATCTTTTATGATTAATGTGGGGCATATAGAAACAGAAATCCCTAAGCATTTTGTTGTGCCAAATATGCTGCTGCTTGCCGGTTCCGGACAAAATGTTGGAAAAACATCTTTTGCCGTTGAGGCTATTAAATATCTAAAGAAACTTGGAAATGTGGTTTATGGCTTAAAAATAACGCCGCATTTTCATACCTCTAATCCTACACATCTTATTGTGCAAACTGATGATTATCAAATTGCTTTAGAAAAAGATTTTTTGGGAAATAAAGACAGTTCCCGTATGCTTAAAGCAGGAGCCGATGAAGTATTTTTTGTGCAAACTACCACAGATAACGCTTTGCTTGATGTATTTGATTTTGTTAATAGAATGGCGAAAGAAAATGTGCTTTGGGTATGCGAATCGGGAGGCTTACGTTTTTTTGTCGACCCGGGAGTGTTTTTATATTTCAAACATAAAAACCAAGAGTCTCAAAAAGAATCAGCAAAAAAGTTGATGCCTTTGGCTAATCGCATAGTAGAATTCGATGGCTCAAGTTTTGATTTACCGGTAAATCAAATAAGTGTCTCTGAGAATAAGCTGATTTTGAATTAGATATCTTCTTTCAACCAATTCCACAGCATTGTTTTCCCAAATGGAGTCATAATAGATTCGGGATGAAACTGCACTCCTTTAATATTGTATATTTTGTGTCTGATAGCCATAATGATTCCTTTTTCACTTCGAGCAATAATTTCTAAATCTTTGGGGAATTCCTCCTCTGCTACTGCCCAGCTATGGTATAATCCAACACTAAATTCCGGCGGAATATTTTGAAAAAGAGAATCTCCTTTCAGGATTTTAGTTTGTCGAGAAACTCCATGCGTGGCTTGATTAAAATTATACAGTTTTCCTCCAAATGCCTCAGCAATGGCGTGATGCCCAAGACATACTCCTAAAATCGGTTTCCCTGAACCATAATGCTTAATTATATCAAGCATTAATCCGGCGTCAGCAGGCAATCCCGGTCCCGGCGATAAAATTATTTTATCATATTGCTCAACACTATTTATTTCAAGCTGATCGTTTTTTATGATGTCGAGTTGCTCAACACCAAATTGCTCAATTAGTTGTTTGAGGTTATATGTGAATGAATCGTAATTATCGAGTAAAAGCACTTTCATATAGAGCAATTTTTATCTTTGCAATACTATAAAAATTATGGGGATTATGTTGAATAAATCAGATACGATAAAGAAAATGAATAGGATGGGGAAAGCGCGTAAACCATTTCTTTTTGTTACTGATTTTTTGGGCGAAAAAAATCTGGTATTATCACCGGATGAAGTTGATAATCAAAAGCTTCTTTATAATATAGGAGATTATTCTAATACTCAAGATTCTGAGCTCGAAAAGAATGTAGATTCCTTGTTGTTTTCAAAGTCACCTATAAGCGAAGAGCAATACCATAAAGCCTTTGCTTACGTAAAGGAGAATCTTGATTATGGGAATACATATTTGGTAAACCTGACTCAGCCTACAACTATAGAGCTAAACAGAACTATCAAGGATGTTTTTTATCAAGCAAAAGCCCCATATAAATTATGGTTAAAGGATAAGTTTGTAGTATTCTCACCCGAAATTTTCGTACGTATCGAAGCAAGTAAAATAGCTTCTTTTCCTATGAAAGGAACTATAGATGCTTTGCTGCCTGATGCCGAAAATCAAATCTTAAACGACCCAAAAGAGACCGCAGAACATAATACTATTGTTGATTTGATTCGCAACGATTTGAGCATGGTAGCTAAGAATGTTCGTGTAGAACGGTTTCGTTATATTGATAGACTAAAAACTAATCAGAAAGAGTTATTACAAGTGAGCTCGGAAATTGTGGGTGATTTAGAAAGTGATTTTTTTGATAAGCTTGGAACGCATTTTTTTAAGTTGCTTCCTGCCGGATCAATTAGTGGTGCTCCAAAAAAGAAAACGGTAGAGATTATTTGTAAAGCAGAAAATTATAAGCGGGGATTTTATACGGGCGTTTTTGGTTTCTTTGATGGTGAAAAGCTCGATAGTGGAGTAATGATTAGGTATATTGAGGAACAAAACGGAAAACTGATTTTTAAAAGTGGTGGCGGAGTCACTACCTTTAGCGATGAAGAAAAAGAATATAACGAAATGATAGATAAAGTGTATGTCCCAATTTATTGAAAGCATACGGATATTAAATGGTAATATTGAATTATTAGATTACCATAATGAGCGTTTTAATGCTACTCGTAAACTGTTTTTTTGTGTGGAGGATGAAAGAGATTTATATCAGTTTATCCAAATCCCTGAGGAATATAAAAAAGGTTTGGTAAAATGCCGTATTGTTTATGATATAGAGATTCGAGATTTGCAATTTTCGTTTTATAAACCTCAAAATATTTCCAATTTAAAATTGATAGAAGCATCAATAAATTACGATTATAAATCAACAGATCGGGATAGGTTAGAGCATCTTAAAAACTTAGCTTTTCCGGCTGATGAGGTGCTGATAGTGAATGATGGTAAAATAAGTGATACGTCCTTTTCCAATATTATCTTTAGGAAAGATATGCGTTGGCTTACTCCCGATTCACCATTATTAGCAGGCGTTATGCGTGAGTATCTTCTAAACGAAGGAATGATTGAAGAAATATCTATTAGTACAGAAGATTTAAAAATGTTTGATGCCTTTATGCTTATTAATGCTATGCTTACTTTTGATGAATCAAGAGCCTTACCGATTAAAAATATTATTGGCGTATGAATTTGGAGTTTTATATAAAAACAATTCAAGAAACTGAGTCGACAAATCTGTTAATGTTAGATTGGAAGAAAAAAGGGCTTTTAAAAAGTGGAGTTGTACTGCGTGCTATTAATCAAACCGGAGGAATAGGACAGAGAGGTAATTTTTGGGAAAGTGAAAGGGGGAAAAATCTAACTTTTAGTTTGTATTTGGAAACAAGTTTTATATCTGCAACAGATATATTTCAATTAAATAAACTTATTTCTCTTTCGGTTTACGATTATTTGCTTAATAAGAAGATAGTTGATGTAAAAATAAAATGGCCGAACGATATTTATATTGCTAATAAAAAAGTTGCCGGAATGCTCACTCATAATAGCCTTTTAGGCGATAAGCTGGAATATAGTATTATTGGCTTAGGCTTGAATATAAATCAATTAATTTTCCAAAGCGATGCTCCCAATCCTATTTCACTAAAAAAGATAACCGCTGTTAATTACGATTTAGAAAAAGAGCTTAAGAGCCTTTTGTCGTTTGTTAAAATAAGATTTGAGCAAATAACAAATGGCAAGCAAAATAAATTAAATACCGACTATCTTGGATGTTTGTATGGCTTTGGTGAAAAACGTCAGTTTAAAGATGAGTTTGGCGAGTTTAATGGAACTATAAAAGGAGTTGATTCTTATGGGCGTTTGTTGATAGAAAAAGACACAAAAAAGCTATTTACCTACGATGTGAAGAGCATAGAATTTTTGTAAAATAAGATATATTATTTAGCTGTATTTTTCCTGTAAACGGTCAACCAAAATATCGACAAAACTCTGTAAAGGTTTTTTTGCCATCATAGCAATCATAGCATTCATATCGGCATTAAAAACAATTTGTACCTCAGATTTATTATCGTCAATTTTAGTGATGTTTGTACTTAAATTGTAGTCGAAAGGATTTTTTCCTTCTGAGATCATCTCTATTTTTTCATTTTCAATATTCTCACCAAATGCCATATTCATATGAGCCATATTCTCAATAGTAAAAGCACAGCTACTTTCTGTTGAACTCCAGTTTACGACTTTGTCAGGCATAAGGTCTTGTAAGTTGTTAAAATTGCTAAGGAAGGCGTAAATAGTTGCTGCCGAGGCAGGAATTTGTTTTTTGTGGCTAGTGATTGTTGTCATAGTTTTTTATTTTTCCCATTTAGCAGGATCTGTTCGCCATTTTTTTAACGACTCTAAATCCTTTTCTTGTATAAATTCATCGGCTAATGCCTGATCTATTAATGCGTTATAATCAGAAAGAGTTAATATCTTACATTTAGCTTTTTCAAAAGCTTTTTTTGCTATTTCAAAATCGTAACTAAAAATAGCTATTAACCCTTTTACGTCACAATTTAACTCTCTAAGTACTTCTACGGCTTTTAGACTACTTCCTCCGGTTGAAATTAAGTCTTCAATAACAACAACTCTTTGTCCGGATTCTGCTACTCCTTCTACTTGATTGGTTAAACCGTGTTTTTTTTGCGACGAGCGCACGTAAACGAAAGGCAAACCTAACTCTTGAGCTACTAAAACACCCAAGGGAATTCCGCCGGTAGCAACGCCTGCTATTAAATCAACACTTCCAAACTCTTCTTCTATAATTTTTACAAATTCTTGTCGGATATAGGTTCGGATTTGAGGATAAGAAAGAGTAAGACGGTTATCGCAATAAATAGGTGATTTCCATCCCGAAGTCCAAGTAAAAGGCTTTTCGGGCTGAAGCTTAACCGCTTTTACCTTTAATAGCAGTTTTGCTATTTGAAGAGCAACTTCGTTTTTATTATTTGTATTGTTTTGCATTATTTAGTTTTAAGTGTGGATATGCTTTTTATATGCGTATAAATTTTCTTTATTTTTGACTTACGTTAATAATAATTCATTATCAAAACACTCATTTATATACAATGGTAAATATGCAAGCTGTTACGCAAAAGTATAAAGTTTTTATTAATGATAAGTGGATTTTCTTTAGTTGTTCTGAAGATGTTAATATTTCTGATAATGAGAGCTTTGACGTATTAAACGTAAGTGAACATTTGCTTTTTAACTTATCGGAGATGATTAAAACAGGCAGTTTCAACCAGAATATTGTACTCAAACCAACTTTTGAAATACCAAATCCGTTTAAAGAGTTTTTAAATTATTTTTTCGTTTTAGATGCTGCCGGAGGTATAGTTCAGCATAGTAGTTTAACTTATTTATTGATAAAGCGATTTGGTGTTTGGGATTTTCCGAAAGGGAAGATAGAGCGGGGCGAAAGTAATTCCGAAGCTGCAATACGTGAGACTGAAGAAGAAACAGGGGTTAGAAATCTTCAGATTGTAAGAGAGTTACCTACAACTTATCATATTTATACCTACAAAGGAAAATGGATAGTTAAACGTACATTTTGGTATTTAATGTTAAGTGACTTTAGTGGAGCTTTAAAACCGCAATTAGAGGAAGATATTCATGAGGCTGTTTGGGTGTCGAAAGAGAATGTTCCTAGCTTTCTAAAAAATACCTATGCTAGTTTAAGAGATCTTGTGCAGGAGTCGAATTTGTTTTAGAATTTGCATTCTTGGTTGGTATTAGCATTTGTGTAAACAAATTATTCGACTAACTTTGTGCGAATGAGAATAGATATTATACTAATTGTTGCATTTTATTTTGTCGCTCCGGCGGTTATTTTAGCTGCTTGTAAAAGATTCCCACTATTAAAGAAAATCGGTTCTATTGCTGTTGCCTATATCTTAGGTATACTACTTGGTTTGTCAAAATTACTGCCCGATGATATTTATGCTACTCAGGATATCCTTACAAGTATTACAGTTCCATTAGCAATTCCGCTTTTGCTGTTTCCTTCAAAAGTTAAAGATTGGTTTCATTTGGCAGGTCCAACAATAAAAGCACTTTTAGTAGGCTTATTTAGTGTTCTGTTTACGGTAGCTATAGGTTATCAAATTTTTAGTCCTGAAGGCGATCCTGAATTTTGGAAAGTTGGAGGTTTACTTGTTGGCGTTTATACCGGAGGCACTCCAAATTTAGCATCTTTAAATGTTATGTTAGGTGTTAAGCCGGCAACGTATATAATGGTTCATTCATACGATTTGATAATAGGTGCTTTTTACTTTTTATTTTTGATTACCGTTGGACAAAAATTCTTCAATTATTTTTTGCCTTCATTTAAGAAATCAATATCTCTTTCCTCTTCAGAAATAGAAGGAAATACTGAGGCTTATGATATGTTGTTTAATAAAAAAGCCTGGTGGCCTATCCTTAAAGTTTTTGGATTAGCTGTGTTAATATTTGCTGTTTCGGGTGGTTTGGCAATGCTCTTTCCTGAAGATTATTTAATGATAGTTGTAATTTTAGGAATAAGTACTTTTTCTATTCTCGCATCTCTTATTCCGGGAGTAAATAAAGTAAAAGAATCCTTTGACTTGGGAATGTATCTCATTTTGGTCTTTAGTATAGTAGTAGCTTCTATGGTTGATTTAACAAATCTTGCATCTCCAACATTTGAAATATTAGGCTACTTAACTTTTGTAATTTTCGGTTCGCTTTTGTTACAGCTTATCATTTCAAAATTTGTTAAAACTGATACAGATACAATGATGATTACCAGTACGGCTTTAATTTGTAGTCCGCCTTTTGTTCCTGTTGTTAGCGGTGCATTAAAAAATAAAGAAATCTTGGTTCCCGGAATTACTATTGGAATAATTGGTTATGCTCTTGGGAATTATCTGGGTTTTATAATGGCGGAGCTATTACATCATTGGCCATTATAACATTTGAAATGGATTACTGCTTCTTAATAAGTTGGTGAATAAAAATATTAATTCATCATATAAAGTCATTAATTTTTAATAATTTTACGACATCATTAAAATGAATTTAATCAATCTTAAACCTATAATAGATGAGATTTATAGTCAATAGTGTAAGCCTTTTAAGAAGTTTGCAATCCATTAGTGGTGTTATTAATGCCAAAAACACTTTACCAATTTTAGATGATTTTTTATTTGAACTCGATGGCAATAAATTGAAAATTACTGGTTCTGATTTAGAAACAACAATGTCAGTAAGTTTAGAACTTGAAAAAGCTGATGAATCAGGAACAGTGGCTATTCCTGCTCGGATTTTAATCGAAACATTAAAAACATTTGCCAATATACCAATAACTTTTTCTGTATCTGATAATGATTTTTTAGTTGAAATAACTGCCGGTGAAGGAAAATATAAACTTTCCGGTCACGATGCCGAAGAATTTCCTAAAACATTAGAAATGGATAATGTTGTTGAAGTTAAAATTCCTTCTAATGTTTTGGTAAATGCTTTCAACAAAACATTATTTGCTACAGGAAACGATGAGCTTCGTCCAGTTATGGCAGGGGTATTTTGTACTTTAGCTCCCGAAAGCGCAACTTTTGTTGCTACCGATGCTCACAAATTGGTTCGTTATACTCGTTCTGATGTTAAAAGTGAAGCAAATATCTCTTTTATCTTACCTAAAAAGCCAATAAATCTTTTAAAGAATGTATTGCCACAAGATGAAGAAGAGGTTGTTTTACAATACTCTCAGAAGAATGCTGTTTTTGTTTTCAATAATTTGGTGTTAAGCTGTAAGTTAGTAGATGGCAAGTATCCAAACTACGATGCCGTTATCCCTGTTGATAATCCTAATAAAATGTCTGTAGACCGTTTAAGTTTGTATAACTCTATTAAGCGTGTTTCTATATATGCAAATCAATCTACACATCAAATTCGTTTTAAAATTCAAGGACAAGAATTGGTTCTTTCAGCTGAAGATTTAGATTATTCCAATGCTGCTAATGAGCGATTAGCTTGTAATTATTCAGGTGAAGATATGGAAATAGGTTTCAATTCGCGTTTCCTATTGGAAATGTTATCCAATATGGATACTGATGAAATTACTGTTGAAATGTCAGCTCCTAATCGTGCAGGTCTAATTGTTCCTGTTAATGGAGAAAATGAGGCTGAAGATATTTTAATGTTGATAATGCCTGTTATGCTAAACTAATTAGAAAATATATTTTATATAGAAAGCCGTTGGATAAAGATTCAACGGCTTTTTTGTGCTTTTAAGCAAAGAACTCTACAGCTTTATGTTTAATTCCAATTTTAAGAGGAGTTTTGCCTTTTAATTCTCCATCGGGAGAAACGGCTTTAGATCTTCTTTTAGTAGTTATTGTTATATCTTTCCCTCTAAGACTGATAACCTCTTTTAAATGAATATGATCTCCTGTTAATATTTTTGGAAATGCTTTTATCAATTGAAAAGTATTCATCTTCTTTAAAATAGTAACATCAAGTATACCATCATTAAATGATGCTGCCGGAGCCATTAGGAAATTCGAAGTATAGCGTGTGTTTGAAACTTCAACAAATAAGGTGTCTAATTCGTGTTTCTTTCCGTCTATTTCTATAATAGTTGGTTCTGTTTTAAGGTTTAGCGATCTATAAAGAATGCCAATAGTATAAGCAAAGTTACCAAGCCATTTAAATTTTTGAGCAGTAACCGTAACATCAGAAGTAAATCCAATACCAATAATATTAAAAAAATAATAAGGATGACTACCGTTTTGTGCAATTCCGGCATCTACCCATTTTGTTTTTTTCGGATCAAGGCTCTCAATAACTTCTTTTACTTGACCTGTTTGATAACCTAAATCGCGAATAAAAGCATTTCCTGTTCCAATAGGTAAAATACCAAGAGGCGGTTTTTTTGTCGAGGGATTTTGTATATAACCATTGGCAACTTCCATTAATGTTCCATCTCCTCCGGCAGCAATTACACCTTCAAAACCTTCAAAACTTGTTTCTTTAACGGTTTTTGTAGTTTTTTCTCCTCCAAGAGTTAAAATTAAAGTAAGCTGATGTCCGGCATCTCTTAAAAGATTTAATGCGTTTTCTTTTTGTTTTTTTGCTCTGCCATTTCCTGCAAAATCATTATAAAAAAGTAATATTTTCACCTTTATTATTTTAGTTAATATTATTTAACACTATGTTTGGAAAAGAGCAAATATAGCTAAATATTTGAAAAACAGATTTTCCTGTTTTTGGTACTGTATTTTTGTTTGAGTAAATATTTGTTACGACTATAGATAAGGTTAAACTAATTTATTGGTATATTCTGCCAAAATTTCAGCTTAATTAGAGTGGCACAGTCCTTGTAAAAACGGCTCTTAAAAAAGAGAATATGACATTAATACCGGTACAATCACATATAGATTTATTAGAGAAGCTGAAAGTACATCCAAACGCTTTTCTTTTGATTTTTAAAAGTGGTTCGAAAGTTAGTAACTGCGCTCTAAATAATATTGAAAAGGCTATTGATAATAGTACTGTTGTTTTTACTGCTGATGTCAAAGATGTCAAAGACATTCACCCGGAATATGGTATTAAAACGGCGCCTGTACTTTTATCTTTTGAAGAGGCCGTATTTAAGAACACTTACAAAGGATGTAATGAAGTTCAATTTTATACTTCTGTTTTTGAACGAAATATTTATGTTGCGCAACATAAATCAGATGATGAAAAGCCTCAGAAAAGAGTAACGGTTTATTCAACTCCGAGCTGTAGTTGGTGTTCAACGCTTAAAAACCACTTGAATATTCATGGAATTAAATATTCTGATATAGATGTTTCAAAAGATCAAAAAGCAGCAGAAGCAATGGTAAGGAAAAGCGGACAACAAGGTGTTCCTCAGACAGATATTGGCGGACAAATTATTGTGGGATTTGATAAGAATAAGATAAATTCCCTTTTGGGAATAGGAGTTTGAAAATGATTTATAAATAAATTAATTTGAAACATAATAGATATAACTTTACAATTTAAAAAAATAAATAGGAGATAAGTATATGAAAGAGTTACAGCCATTAAACGACAATGTTTTATTAGACATTTCAGAAGATAAAGCAGAACAAACAACTGCTTCCGGAATTATCATTCCTGATTCAGCAAAAGAGCAGCCTCAGTATGCAAAAGTTATTGCAATTGGAGCTATTGAAAATGCAGGAATTAGTGAAGGTGATACTGTATTTTACAAGAAGTTTGCCGGTACTGAAGTAGAGTTTGACGGAAAGAAATTCCTTTTCCTCCCTTATGCTGACGTTCTTGCAAAAATTGTAGAAACAGAAGAAATTTAAATTGTTTTTAGTTTTAAAAAAAAGCTCGGTTTTGCCGAGCTTTTTTTGTGCTTTTATTTGGGATTAAATTTTTGCCAATTCTTCATTTTCACTTAAAACACGTAAAAAATTTCCGCCCCAAATTTTAATTATATCTTCTTCGTTATAGCCTCTTCTTACCATTTCGATAGTAATATTTGGTAGTTCACTATCATCAAAACAACCATCAACGCCGCCACCGCCATCAAAGTCGGTTCCAATTCCTACATGATCAACACCTGCCACTTTAACCATATGGTCGATATGATCTACAACATCTTGTACTGTTGCTAAAATAGGAGGGAAGAGTTTGTTTATTGAACGCCAAGCTTTACCTGCTTCTTTTTGCTGTTCATCCGATAGGTTTTCATAATTATTATATTTCTTACGAATAGCCATTCGCATACTGTCGGCTTGAGGATTAGTTGGGGTTTTCTTTATATAGGAACTTAAAATACAAACCTGAGCAACGCCACCATTTTCAGCTAATTTTATAAGCATATCATCGGTTAAATTTCTTGGAGAATCGCAAATAGCGCGTGAGCTTGAGTGAGACGCAATTACAGGAGATGTACTTAGTTCAATTACATCATAAAATGATTTATCTGAAATATGAGAAACATCAACGAGCATCCCTAAACGATTCATTTTTGCTATAACTTCTTTTCCAAACTTACTAACTCCATTATGCTCAATTGTATCTGTACTGGAATCGCAAAGGTCATTATTTTTGGTATGACAAAGAGTTATATAACGAGCTCCTCTTTTATAGAAAACATCAACATTATCTAACTTGCCTCCTAATGCGTAACCGTTTTCGATACCTATGTAGACAGCACGTTTCCCTTCTTTTTCTATGGAATAAATATCTTGAGCTTTTAATGCCAAACTGGCTATATCTTTATTTTTATCGAGCATGGAATAAATAGAATCGAAGATTTGATGTGTTTTGCTTGTAACTTTAGCATGTCCTTCTTCATCACGAGGTCCTTGTCCAAGAAAAACTGCCATAAAAATACCATCAAGACCGCCTTCTTTCATTCTTGGAAAATCAACTTTTGTTGATGTTTCATAAGGGTCGTGCCTGACTGACATATCATAACTTTCTCGTGTAAAAAGCATGGGAGTATCCGTATGCGAATCAATAGTGATTGCTTTGTTGTGAATTTTAAGTGCTTTTTCAATTAGCTTTTCCTCGCTAGTTTGACAAGAAGCAAAAAGCATAATAATGCCGAAAAGTATAAATGGTTTGTTCATGGTTAAATGTTTGTTTAATTAGAAATTAGTTAACAATAGCAAATATATAATATTTATCCGAGTTCGATATGAAGACGTTGTTTGAAGCTAAAATGAAAACATAGAAGTAATATCTTGATTTTATTGGGCTTTAGCTCATTTATCTTCCGTAGCTTTGGCTACGCACGAAAAGAATACTCACAGCTTTATGTGATGCTTCTCTATACGATTTATGCTTTTTTTGAATGTATAGGTTTTACGAACTAAATGGTGTTTTTATTGAATTACAATTTTTAAATTTTGGATTTCTTTTTTCGAATTAAGTTGTAAAAAATAAATTCCTTTTGGTAATACCAACTTTAGCTCGCTTTGCTTAGTTGTAATATTTTTTTCAAACACACATTTTCCTTCAACAGTAAATATTCTTAATTCTCCTGTATCAAGGTTTTGTATTTTAAATGTTCCCGACGAAGGATTTGGTACAATAAGAAGAGTGGCTTTCTCTGCTTCTTCAGTCCCTGTTGTCGACCAAATTGCTCCAATATCGTTTCCCCAAATATATTCTGCAAGTTCCGGAATATCGATAAAGGGATTTCTGTTATGTTGAAATTGAGTATAAATAATTTCGTTTCTATTACGCTCCCAATCACTTACCGGATCAATACGATTCCAGCTTAAAAGAGTAGAAAGTCGACCATGGTATGGACTGTCGTCGTATTTGTCAGGAAGGTTTTCTGTAAGCTCTAAATCAGGTTCTCCGTTTTCACCTTCGTAACGGACAGCCATATAAAAAATCATACGTGCAACATCACCTTTTACTTCATCACGAGGCTCAAAAGTCCATAAGTTCTCATCGGTATAAGAACCTGTAAATTCGCCATTATCCCAAACTTCTTTACATGTTACACAGTTATCAAAAGAGCGGTTACTACGGGTGCTGTTAACGCTAATATCTTCGGGGCGTAAGTGGTGAACATCTGTTCCTGCACCTTTGTCGGTTCCAAAATCACCGCGCGACTTGGCCCAAACATGTTCTCTACTCCAGCCACTTCCCGATCGGTATTCATCTCCGGCAGCTCCTGCAAGTATTGATTGTCCTGAATAAAGAAAAATTACATTATCAGGATTGTTTGGGTCTTTATCGGTTTCTTTTAAGATATCCCAAACATCGGTTGAGCTTGAGGTATAATAGTATTCTGTATGACCTTTAATAATATTATAAAGAGCTGTTTTTAAAGCATCATCCTTTAAGCCTCTTGCACTTTGGTAATAATCACCATAGGTTTGACCAAAGAGTATATTTGCCCATAGGACAAATAGAACCCATAAATATTTTTGCATTTATCTAAGTAATTTGACAATGCAAAGGTAAGATTTTACTTATCCAATTGAAAGATAAAAAGAAAGCCCTTCAGATTTTTCTGAAGGGCTTAAGTTAGGATTAAATATAAAACCTATTGTTTCATTATTTTTTGAGTAATAATGTTTTCACCATCATCAACTCTTACGTAATAAACGCCTTGTTTCATTGTACTTAAGTCAATCTCAGTTTTAAAATTATTGCTTAAAGTTTCAAAAACTTTCATACCAACAATATTAAATACCTCAATTTTAGTATTTACTTTAAAAGCATCACCCATTTGGACATAGAATTTTCCATTACTTGGGTTAGGATAAACACTAATACTAGAAGCTGATAAATCATCAATACCTACACCGCTAGCTACCGTAATATCGTCAGCATCTCTTGGATAGAGTTTAAAAGCACCATAGCTGAATGCAACAACACCGGTAACATCTAAAACTTCACCAAGAGTTGGTGTGTAAGCAAAGATTTTATCATCTACAGTATAATCAGCAGTTCCATCGTTAATAGTAAATTCTCCATATGAATCTGCCTCTGAAGTAACTTCTGCACCCATAATTGTAATTAGAGTAGATTCGTAAGACTCAAGAGCAGCAGCAGCAGTGACAGCAACAGCAGCAATTGTGTTTCCTTGAGAATTTATTGTACTACTTGTTACACTAACAAGCTCTGTAGCATTATAATATTCATCTACAGTAGCTTCTAAGGTTACATCGTCTCCAATAGCGAGTGCAGCAGCAGTGGTAGCATCATAAGCAAAGATAGCAGACCACTCAGGGTATTGCGAATCTTTAAGAGGGGGAGTTTGGATCCAGAAATTACTTCCTGCAATAGCCGTTACAACACCGGAAACTTGAACCTTTTGTCCATCGTAATCGGAAAGGTCGCCGTCTGAAGTATTGGATTGGATTTCGTAAATTGATGGTCTTGCAATAACTTCAAACTCTGCACTTACAGCATTAACAGCTGCGTTAGTAACATCAGATATTCTTAATTGATAATTATCATTCCAAGCATCTTCCGGGATAGAAAAATCTTCTGTTCCGTCAGATGGAGTTGATGCAATTAATTCATCCCAAATACCTTCAGTGGGAATCCAGGCTTCAATTTTTACATTATCTACGCCATAGGAACTCCAAGTTATTGTAACATCATCACCGGCATAAAAAGGAGCTGTAGCAAGAGCGACATTATAAATATACAATCCAAAAACATCGTTTAATGTAGTCTCTTCTTCTATTGTTGCTGTTCTGTTATCTCCACCGGTCCATTCACCACCATCC
>JAGGWH010000160.1 GCA_021157585.1 Bacteroidales bacterium
CTGTTCTGGTGTGAGTCGGATAAAAGGAGTTCATCGGTTAATTCATAAAGAAAGCAATAGGGCAGAAGCGATTTATGAAATGCTGAAGAAATTAGGTTTAAAAGTTGAATTTGAAGGAGATGAAATGCTTATTGAAGGAGGAAAAGTAAGGGGCGGAACTGTTTCTTCATTTCACGATCATAGGATGGCGATGATGGCTGCTTTGTTAGGCTTAACGGCAAAAGATGCGATACAAATAACAGAAGCTGAAAGTATCAATAAATCCTATCCTCAGTTTTATGAGGATATGCAGAGCATTGGGCTTCAAATTAAGACAATTACATAAAAATATCAATGCCGAATTTTGTTGTTGTTTTTTAAGCCTTAGCTTTGTGTCTCCGTGACTCTGTGGTTATTTGTTTTACCACGAAGGCACAAAGACACAGAGAATGTTTAAAGTGAACCTAGATTATTCACTTTTACATTTATCCAAAACGTCTTTCAGAAATTCAGAAGTAAAGCCTTTGTTCGATTGGCAAACTTCTTCAGGTGTTCCACTGGCTAAAATCATTCCGCCACCAGCACCACCTTCTGGACCGAGATCAATAATATGATCGGCTGTTTTTATTACCTCCATATTGTGTTCAATTACAATAATGGTATTGCCTTTATGCATCAGTTTATTCAATACATCCAATAATACTTTTACATCTTCAAAATGGAGTCCAGTGGTAGGTTCATCAAGAATATACAGCGTATTTCCAGTTGATTTTTTTGAAAGTTCAGCCGCTAGTTTTACTCTTTGTGCTTCGCCACCCGATAGAGTTGTAGATTGTTGTCCAAGTGTAATATAACCTAGTCCAACTTCTTGCAATGTTTTAATTTTACGAATGATAAATGGAATGTTCTCAAAAAATTCTACGGCTTGATTGATGGTCATATTTAGCACATCATTTATTGATTTTCCTTTGTAACGAACTTCCAGAGTTTCTCGGTTGTATCGTTTCCCTTGACATTCTTCGCATTCTACCGAAACATCGGGTAAAAAATTCATTTCAATAACCCGAATACCGCCACCTCTGCAACTTTCGCAACGTCCTCCCTTAACATTAAAACTAAACCGACCAGCTTGATACCCTCTTATTTTGGCTTCGGGTAAGTCGCTATATAATTTCCGTATATCATCAAATACTTTTGTATAAGTAGCAGGATTAGAGCGTGGTGTCCTGCCGATTGGTGATTGATCGATTTCTATAATCTTATCAATATGTTTTAAGCCTTCTATGCTTTTGTAAGGCAAAGGCTTTTTTACACCTTGATAAAAATATTGGTTTAAAATAGGGTAGAGGGTGCCGTTAATCAAACTCGATTTTCCACTCCCAGAAACGCCAGTAACACAAATAAATTTTCCTAATGGGATATGTAAATTTACATTTTTCAGATTGTTTCCTGTTGCTCCTTTGAGAACTATTTCCAGATTATTTCCTTCACGGCGTTTTTGGGGAATTGGAATGCTTTTGCGTCCACTAATGTATTCGCAAGTCAGACTATTGCAATTTTTCATTTCTTCCGGACTGCCTTGTGCAACAATTTTTCCGCCATGAACACCGGCTCCGGGTCCTATATCTAAAACTTCATCGGCAGATAAAATCATTTCCTGATCGTGTTCAACAACAATTACCGAATTCCCAATATCTCGTAAATTTTGTAGCGATTTGATTAAACGTTGATTATCTCTCTGGTGTAGTCCAATACTTGGTTCGTCTAAAATATATAAAACTCCAATAAGCTGAGATCCGATTTGAGTTGCTAAGCGAATACGTTGCGATTCGCCACCGGAGAGGGTTTTACTTGTTCTGTTGAGGCTAAGATAACCGAGTCCCACATCCAAAAGAAAGCCCAATCTGTTTTTAATTTCTCTTAAAACTTCTTTGGAAATTACTGCGTTTTTCTCGCTCTCAGGAAAGTCGAGTTTATCAATCCAATCGTAAAGACTGATAAGATCCAATTTGGCAATATCGGAAATGGATTTTCCAGCAATACGAAAATGCAGTGCTTCTGTTTTAAGACGATCGCCATTACAGGTCGGACAGTCTTTAAAATTCATAAAGCTTGAAGCCCAACGTTTAATTCCTTTAGAATTACCGTTGCTGTCTTGGTTCTGAATAAAATTGATAATGCCTTCAAAGTTCAGAGTGTATTCCGAGGTAACACCTAAATATTCCTTTTTTACGCGAATAGTTTCGCTAGAACCGTATAAAATGGTTTGTATCGCTGCATCGGGAAGCTCTTCAATAGCAGAATCTAAGGTGAAATTATATTTCTCTCCAATGGCTTGCAATTGATTAAAAATCCAATTGTTCTTGTATTTCCCCATTGGAGCAATACCACCTTTACGGATACTTATTTTTTTGTCTGGAAATATTTTGTTGATATCAATTTCCGAAATTGTTCCTAAGCCATTACAGCTTGGGCAGGCACCGTAAGGCGAGTTGAATGAAAATGTATTAGGTTCGGGTAAAGCGTAGGCAATACCACTCGTTGGACACATCAATTGCTTGCTAAAGAAGTGTGTTTCATTGCTTTCAATATCCAATACAGATAAACTTCCTTTTCCGTGTTTTAAAGTTGTTTCGATAGATTTTGCTATCCGCTCTTCGTATTTTTCTTCAACTTTTAGTTTATCGACTACAATTTCAATATCGTGAACTTTATACCTATCGAGTTGCATACCACGATACACATCTTCAATCTTTCCATCTATACGAGCTGTTATAAATCCTAGTCGAGCAATTTGATCAAAAAGTTCGCGATAATGCCCTTTTCTTCCACTTACAACGGGAGCCAAAAGCATTATTTTTCGATTGGCAAATTTGTTATAGATAAGCTCCAGAATTTGCTTTTCGGTGTACTGCACCATCGCTTCTCCAGTGTTGTATGAATAGGCAGTAGCGGTTCGAGCATAAAGTAGCCGTAAGAAATCATAAATTTCAGTTACCGTTCCCACTGTTGAACGCGGGTTTTTGTTGGTTGTTTTTTGTTCGATAGAAATTACGGGACTCAGCCCTTTTATTTCATCCACATCAGGCCGTTCAAGGTTTCCGATAAACTGACGGGCGTATGCCGAAAAGGTTTCCATATAGCGGCGCTGACCTTCGGCATAAATGGTATCAAAAGCTAATGAAGATTTTCCGCTTCCGCTTAAGCCCGTGATAACCACCAATTTATTGCGTGGAATCTTAACGTTCATATTCTGGAGATTATGAACTCTTGCTCCGTAGATTTCAATAAAATCTTCTTGAGTACTTGTCGTATTATTCTCTTCCACTTCTTAATCCATCAAACCGTAAAAAATTAATCTGCAAAGGTGCGAAAAATATAAGTTAAAAGTAAGAGGTGTTTGAAAAGAAAACTTGAAAAGAGCAAAGTTGTTGTTTTTTCTTTTAAGTACTCACATTTAGAACTATTTCTATTACCTTTGCCATCACAAAAATTTAAAGATTTATGGATCGGAATACAATAACGGGAATAGCACTTATTATAGTGATTTTTGTTTTCTTTAGTTGGTGGAATGCACCTACTGAAGAAGAAAAAGCCAAAATGCTACATGAGCGTGATTCAATTGCTCAAGTAATTAAGGAGCAACGTGCTACCGACTCTCTTCGGAATGTTGTACAAGCAAAGTTGACAAGTCTTAAGACAGATAATGTTGAATCTTCTAAGGTTTATACTGAAGAAGTTACTGCTATTGATGAGCAATCAATAAAAGATAAATTTGGTGTTTTTGCAAACTCTTCAGTAGGAGAAGAAAAACTTATTACTGTTGAAAGTGATGTGCTAAAATTAAAGTTTAGCAATAAGGGAGCTAGGATATATAGCGCAGAATTAAAGAATTTTCAGACTAATGATTCTATGCCTCTAATCCTTTTTCAAGGAGATACGGCTCGTTTTGGATTTGTTTTTAATGCTGCTAATCGTTTAATAAATACACAAGATCATTACTATAAAGTATTTATAAACGGAAGAGAGTCTGATGCTCAGAATAATATATCTATAAGTGACCAAGATAGTATTAATATAGCATACCGTCTTTATAGTGACTTAGAGTCAGGCTTTAATCCTAATCAATATATTGAATTTACTTATAGCTTAAAGGCAGATTCTTATATGTTCGATTTTGATATTAGCTTTGTAGGTCTTGAAAATATTATTGATAATCGATCATCTTTTATCGAGTTTAACTGGTTAGAAAACCTAAGAACTCAGGAGCAGATTGTGGATAGATACAATGGTTCGGGTATTTATTATAAGTATATTAATAATGATATTGATAATCTTTCTGAGAATAAAGATGAGGAAGAATCTTTAAAAGGAAAATTATCTTGGGTTTCATTCAAACAACGCTTCTTTACTTCAACACTTATAGCAGATGACTATTTTGTAGGAGCCAATATTGAGCAAGTTCATGGCTTATCAAAGGATCCTAAATATCAGATTACAATGTCGACAGATATAGGTTTGCCTGTTGATAACATGAGAAATTATACTATTGGGATGCGAATGTATTTGGGTCCAAATGAATTTAAGCGTTTGAAATCTTTTGATTTGGATTTAGAGCGTCAGATTCCTATTGGTTGGGGATTCTTCCTTTTGGCTTGGATTAACGAATATATAGTAATTAATGTTTTTAATTTCTTAGGTGGAATGGGTTGGAATTACGGAATTGTAATTTTGGTTCTAACCGTTTTATTAAAATTATTTCTATTTCCAATTGCATATAAAACATATCAGTCGAGTGCAAAAATGCGAGTATTAAAGCCTGAGATTGACGAAATAAACGAAAAATTTAAGAATAAAGATGCGGCTAAAAAGCAGCAAGCCACTATGGATTTATACCGAAAAGCCGGTGTAAACCCAATGGCAGGTTGTATTCCTATGCTTCTGCAAATGCCTATTTTATTTGCAATGTTCCGTTTTTTCCCTTCCTCTATTGAGCTTAGACAAAAAGCATTTCTTTGGGCACACGATTTATCTACTTACGATTCGATATGGCAATTTCCTAATGGTTTTGAAATCCCATTTTATGGCGATCATGTAAGTTTATTTACTCTGTTAATGACGGTTTCTACCATTATGTATACCAAGATAAATAATGATATGATGGGTAGCGGTTCTCAGCAGATGCCGGGAATGAAAACAATGATGTATCTGATGCCTATTATGTTTCTTGGTATTTTTAACAATTATGCCGCCGGATTAAGTTATTATTACTTTTTAGCAAATGTTATTACTTTCGGACAGATGTTTTTTATTCGTAGATCAATTAATGAGGAAAAGATTCATGCTCAGATTGAAGCAAATAAAAAGAAACCGGCAAAGAAAAAGTCTGGTTTCCAGAAACGTTTAGAGGAAATGCAAAAGCAACAACAAGGAAAGAAGAAATAATATTTCTACTGTGTTCAATGTTGATGCTCAGTAAAAAATAGATTTATAAGATTAAACTAAGGCTCGGTTGAATTTCAATCGAGCCTTTTTAGGATATGTGGAAATAGTATTGAAAAAAATGTTAGAATTATAATATTTTTAGAATCTCAAGCAAGCTATTCACTTCGTGAAGTGGTTTTTCCGTATGTGGCTTTTTTTCAAAGTTGACATAGATTTGATCTAAACCAACATTTTTGGCTCCTAAAATATCGGCTTCCAAATCGTCACCTATCATCAGGGTTTCTTCCTTTTTAGCTCCTGTTTTTTCTAATGTGTATTGAAATATTTTAGGATCTGGTTTTTGTGCTCCAGCCATTTCGGATGTGATAATGGTGCTAATATACGGTGCTAATCCGGAATTCTCTACTTTGATAAATTGGACTTCAGAAAATCCATTAGTAAGAATGTGTAATTTATATTTTTTGCTCAATTTGGCGATTACTTCAACAGCATTGGGGTAGAGTTTTGTTTTGGTTGGACTGATTCTGATATATTCGGAAGCTATAGCTTTTGCCAAATTAAGATCGTTAATTCCAAAGTTTTTTAAACTGCCATTAAAACGCTCGACACTTAAAAAATCTTTTTCTATTTTCCCTTTTCGGTATTTTTGCCAAAGGGAATGGTTATATGCTTTATAGTAGGTTAAAAAACAATCGAAACTATTTATTCCTTTTTCCTGTAGATGATTGGCATCAAAAATTTCTTTGAGAGTGATAATAGCATTGGAGTCGAAATCCCATAATGTTCTGTCAAGATCGATAAAAAGGTGTTTATATTTAGTCATTAGTTTCTAGTTTTTCTTTGTGTATCCTTTTGTTTCTCCTTGCTTAGTACATTTAGAATAGAATTTGATTATTAATAACTAAAAGGTTTTCACAAAGTATATTACTAAGATTTGCATTATTTGTTTTTACGATATTATGAAATAAAGGCTGTTTTATTCTTTTTAATAGTAAGACTAAATGTTTTTAGCATTTTTAATTAGAGCAATTGCTTCGGTTGGATTTTTGGCTGAAAATACGGCATTTCCGGCTACTAATATATCAGCACCAGCCTGATAAAGAGCTTTAGCATTGTCTGTATTTATTCCACCATCCACCTGAATAAGTGCTTCCGATCTACTTTTGTTGATTAGTTTTTTGAGTTGTTTGGTTTTTTTATAGCTGCGTTCAATGAATTTTTGTCCGCCATAACCCGGATTAACTGACATCAATAAAACATAATCTAAGTCTTCAATAATATCTTCTAAAAGAGAGACTGAGGTGTGAGGATTAAGTACAACACCTGCTTTAACACCTAACTTTTTCAGTAGTTGTACGGAGCGATGAAGGTGAGTAGATGCTTCTATATGAAAACTAATATAATCGGCACCGGCTTTAGCAAAAGCTTCAAAATAATTTTCGGGTTTAACAATCATTAAATGTACATCCAATGGTTTGTTGCTAAGCTTTTTTACCGCAGAAACAATTGGTAAGCCAAAAGAAATATTAGGGACAAAAACGCCATCCATAACATCTAAATGAAGCCAATCCGCTTCACTATTATTGAGCATCTTAATATCTTTTTCCAGATTGGCAAAATTGGCTGAAAGTAGGGAAGGTGCTATCATTGTTTTTGTTTTAGAGTGTAAAGATATTCAAATATTACGGTAAATAAAAAAGGGTAGCCAATTGACCACCCTTTTTATATTATCCCAGATAGGTTTTTAATATTTTGCTTCGCGAAGTATGCTTGAGTCGGCGAATGGCTTTTTCTTTAATTTGGCGAACACGTTCGCGAGTTAAATCAAATTTTTCACCAATTTCTTCTAAGGTCATTGGGTGACTATTCCCTAAACCAAAGTAGAAACGAACAACGTCGGCTTCGCGAGGAGTGAGAGTAGAAACAGCTCTGTCGATTTCTTTTCGTAAAGAATCGTATAATAATTCCGTTTCCGGAGTTATGTTTTCATCATTACGTAAAACGTCGTAGAGGTTGTTATCTTCATCCTGAATTAGTGGAGCATCCATAGAAACATGGCGCCCCGTATTTTTCTGCGATTCTTTTACTTCAGCAAGTGTAATTTCAAGATAATTTGCAATTTCTTCAGGTTTAGGCTCACGCTCTAACTCTTGCTCTAAAGCAGCATAAGCTTTGTTAATCTTGTTTATAGATCCAATTTTATTTAATGGTAAACGAACAATTCTTGATTGCTCTGCTAATGCTTGTAGGATTGATTGACGAATCCACCAAACCGCATAAGAAATAAATTTAAATCCCCTTGTTTCATCAAAACGTTGTGCGGCTTTTATAAGCCCCATATTTCCTTCGTTAATCAAATCGGGCAAACTAAGTCCCTGATTTTGATATTGTTTTGAAACAGATACTACAAAACGGAGATTGGCTTTTGTCAATTTTTCCAAAGCAAGTTTATCCCCTTGCTTAATTTTTTTTGCCAACTCAACTTCCTCATCAGCAGTAATTAAATCAACTTTTCCAATTTCTTGAAGATATTTATCCAGAGATGCTGTTTCGCGATTTGTAACCTGTTTAGTAATTTTCAGTTGCCTCATATTCTATTTCCTCACTAATGGCTATTATACGTACAATTAATTTTCTTGTTTCAAAATATGTTAATTCCTATCACGATTTGAAGGTCTGCGATGATTGTCGTTGCGATTATCACGTCCGCGATTACGATCATTACGAGATCTATCTCTTGGTGGACGTTCAACATAACCTTCAGGTTTTGGTAATAAAGCTTTTCTCGATAGTTTTAATTTACCTGTTGTTGAATCAACTTCTAAAAGTTTTACTTCTATTTCTTCACCAACTTTTAAAACGTCTTCTACATTCTGAACGCGTTCCCAAGCAATTTCTGAAACATGTAATAAACCTTCTTTACCTGGCATTATCTCAACAAAAGCACCAAAAGTGGTGATTGATTTGATAAGACCTTTATAGGTTGCTCCGGCATCAGGAACGGCAGTAATATTTTTAATGCGTTCAACAGCTGCATCAAGTGCGGCTTTGTCAACGGCCATAATATCTATAACTCCTGTTTCTCCAACTTCTTCAATAACAATAGTTGAGTTAGTTGTTTTTTGAATTTCTTGAATAATTTTTCCGCCAGGACCAATAACAGCACCGATAAACTCTTTAGCTATGATCATTTGAACGATACGAGGAACGTGAGGTTTATAATCTTCGCGAGGCTCAGAAATAGTTTTCATCATTTCTCCTAAGATGTGTAAACGTCCGGCTTTTGCTTGTGCTAAAGCTTCTTCAAGAATTTTGTATGAAAGGCCGTCAACTTTAATATCCATCTGACAAGCAGTAATACCATCCTCAGTTCCGGTTACTTTAAAGTCCATATCTCCTAAATGATCCTCATCGCCTAAAATATCAGAAAGAACTGCATATTTTCCGGTTTCAGTATCGGCAATTAAACCCATAGCTATGCCAGAAACGGGTTTTTTAATTTTTACTCCGGCATCCATTAACGCAAGTGTACCTCCACAAACAGAAGCCATAGACGAGGATCCGTTTGATTCTAAGATATCGGAAACAATACGAATGGTATAAGGAAGAACGTCTTTTCCGGGAAGAACTTCTTTTAGGGCACGCATAGCCAAGTTACCGTGACCAATTTCGCGGCGACTGGTTCCTCTTAAAAAGCGAGCTTCACCAACGGAGAAAGGAGGAAAGTTATAATGTAATAAGAAATCGTTATTGGCATCATAAACGGCACCATCAATTCTTTGTTCATCGAGTTTAGAACCTAAAGTAACGCTGACCATTGCTTGAGTTTCACCACGTGTGAAAATTGCTGAACCATGAGCCATTGGTAAATAGCCAACTTCTGACCAGATAGGACGTATTTGATCTAAATTACGACCGTCTAAGCGTTTACGCTCATCTAAAACGAAATTTCTAACCGCTTTTTTCTCAACATCGTGAAAATAACGATTAAACATTCCTGCTTTTGATGCTTGATCTTCTTCAGATAAAGTAGCTAAAAATTCTGCTTTTATATCGGCAAATTTCTCACTACGTTCGTGTTTTGCAGATGCGGAAGAAGCTACGGCATATAATTTGTCGTAAGTTGCTTCATAAACAGCTTTCTCTAAATCTTCGTCGTTAGATTCATGATTGTATTCTCTTTTTGGATTTGCTTTCTCTACCATTTCTGCTAATTCCAATTGTGCTTGACATTGGATTTTAATGGCATTATGAGCAAATTTCATAGCGTCTAGCATTTCAGCTTCAGAAATTTCTTTCATTTCACCTTCAACCATCATAATATTGTCAGCAGAAGCTGCAACCATTAAATCAATATCCGATTCTTCCAACTGTTCAGCTGTAGGGTTTAGAATAAACTCTCCATTTATACGTCCGACTTTTACTTCTGAAATAGGACCTCCGAAAGGGATATCAGATGCTGTTAATGCTGCCGATGCTGCAAGAGCTGCAAGTGTATCCGGCATAGTTGTTTTGTCAGAAGATATTAGGCTTATAATAACTTGAGTTTCAGCATGATAATTTTCAGGAAATAAAGGACGTAATGCACGGTCAACAAGACGAGCGATTAGTATTTCATATTCTGACGGGCGAGCTTCGCGCTTGAAAAATCCACCTGGAAATTTTCCGGTAGCGAAGTATTTTTCCTGATAATCTACCGATAATGGCATAAAGTCAACATCTTCTCTAGCTTCTTTACTGGAAACTACAGTAGCCATCAGCATGGTGTTTCCTTGTTTAACGACAACGGCTCCGTCTGCTTGTTTGGCAAGTTTTCCGGTCTCTAAAGTAATTTCTGAACCATCAGCCATCGTAAACGTTTTGGTAATACCAATTTTTGACATAATTTTTTTGTTTTAATTAGATAAACAGTAATATTTTGTGTGGTATATAAATACCAAAAAAGGCAATTGTACGAATTGCCTTTTTCTTAGGGTCTTTCAAAAAATCAAAATGATTATTTACGAAGACCTAATTTTTTAATAAGCGCTCTGTAACGCTCAATATCTTTTGCTTTTAAATAATCAAGCAATTTTCTTCTTTTACCAACCATAAGAACCAAAGAACGTTGAGTTGCTTTGTCTTTTTTATTTTGCTTCAAATGCTCCGTTAAATGGGCAATACGAAAAGTAAACAATGCTACTTGACCTTCGGTTGATCCGCTATCAAGTTCTGATTTGCCGTGATCTTTAAAAATTTCTTTTTTCTTGTCAGTTGTTAAGTACATATTCTATGTATTAAATAATTTTCTTTTTTCGGGCTGCAAAAGTAATGTAATCTTTTGTTTTACCAAAATTTTTCAATGCTTTTGTTGCTCAATTTTTTTTTCTTTTTCGTGTTAATTTGGCGGCAAAATTACAACAATTATTTTTGCGTTTTACTTTTAGGTAAAAAAAATATAAAAAATGTTTTATTTGTCATAATCGTTTAAACATCCTTGGGCTAACCATTCGGCTAAAACTTGTCTATTGCTACTTTTTATAAATCTTAATTGATCTTTGGTGTTTTGAATATTTCCCAGCTCTAAGTAGGCAGTTACCGGATGAGTATATTTTAGCATATACAATCCATCTCGGCTTTTTGAAATGCCATCAAACATGCGCTTAGGTTGATATTTTTTGTAGTTTGTTTTTAGTGATGAAATTAGTCTTTCGGTAAATAATTTCCCCGATTTGCTCTTTGAGTTATAATATCCAAAAACGTCTACTCTTTCGTTTATGGAACGGGAATCAATATGTAAAACCATTAAGCGTTGATAACGACCTTTGTTTTTTCTGTAAAGTTGATTTATAACTTGAGTTCGTTGACGTAGTTTCTTATTAAGGTTTAATGGGATTTTTTTGTCTTTCCAAACGGTTTCGTGTTTATCATTTTTCAGGTAAGCATTGTCACGTATACCGTCATCAGAATCACGAACAATAATATATACCGTAGCTCCATGTTTGATTAATTCTCTAGCCAATCTTAGGCTAATATCGTAAGCATATTCGTCTTCGGTAAGTATATGTCCGTTTCTTTTACCTACAGCTCCGGGATCTGGACCTCCATGACCGCTTACAACGTAATAAACAGCTCCTTTTAGACGGTTGTCAGTAGGGTTGATTTTACCATATTTTTCTCCGAAGATGGTATAATAATTAGTTTTTTTGTTCTTCTTTTTCTGTGGTAATGTGTATGTTTTCCCTATAACTAATTGGTTTCCTTTTATCAATTTCCCTTTGTTTAACTGTATAAATGCTTTATAATATTCATTGGTATTTATATTGTGTTTTTGTAAAATCCGATGAATACCATCTCCGGATTTGGCTGTAAACTCTATAAGCTGCTGAGCTTGAAGTTGAGAATTTAGAGTAAGAACAAGTAAAATTAGTACGTAAGAGAAATTTAGTTTAATCAATTTTTTATGGTATTTCAAAATCAGGCTCAAAAATAAATAAATTCAGGAGCTTTTACACCAAACTATTTCATATATTTGTAAGAATATTATGTGATTTGTTACATTTGTTTTTTATGAGAACTCAGAATTTAACCCATATTCATTGTTAATCGTATGAAAAGAAATAATTTCAGCTTTATTTTAACAGCACTAATAGTTTTAAGTAGTCTATATTTATTTGGTCAAAGAAACTCTTTTGATAGGTGGTATGTAGATATTAATGTCGGACCTACAGTTTTTATTGGTGATATTCGTTCTGCTGATTATTTTCCATCATTTGAAAGTCCCGTAGAGATTGGATATGCATTTGGTGGTATTTTTGGAAGAGAAATGGGTGATTATTTTAATGTACGTTCACAATTTTTATACGGAAGGGTAAATGGTGTAAAACCTGCCGGAGATTATGATTTTAAGACTAATTTTTTTAGTGCCGGACTTGGTTTGGAGTTAAATCTTAATCAGTTATTTATGAATGATAATCGCTCTGATTTACGTGTTTTTGGAACATTTGGGGCAAGTTATTTAATGTGGGATGCAGATTTATCAAAAGCATCAACATCAACTCTTATTACTAACGATAAGGAGGGAGCAATATCTATTCCTTTGGGTTTAAAACTTACTTATGAATTATCACCTAAATTGTTTTTAAATCTTGAAGGGGCTCTGTTTATTGTTACTTCAGATATGGTTGATGCTAAATCTGGAGGAATTGCTCATGATGATATTAATTATAATTATATAGGTTTAACATATAAGTTTGACAAAAAGCGTAAAAGGCGTAAGCCAATAACTCGTTCAAGAGTTGTTCAATCTACGGCTTCAGAAAAAGTTGATGTAAAAGAGGAAGAGGCGGCAAAAGTAGAGGTGGCTGAAGAAGAGCAAGCAGGAACAATTGCTCAGGAAGAGGAGGCTATTGAGTTAAAAGAAGAATTAAAAGAGGATACTGAAACTAGGACTGAAAATAAGGTTGAAGAAACTATTATATCTAAGGTGATTGAAAAGGAACGTACTGCCGAAATCATTGGTATTAAGGGCGTAAGTGTAGATTATAGGGTAAGCGTTTATTCCAGTAAAACAAAGACTAATCCAGTTGCGCTTAAAAAGCAGTTAGATATTCCTGAAACTATTGTCGAAAAACAATCTTCTGATGGGACATATTGTTATTTGGTTGGTAATTTCAACAAAATGTGGAAAGCCAAAGAGCTTAGAAACAAGTTGATTACCATAAATAATGTGAAGACAGCAAAGGTGGTTTTGTGTAAAGGTGATAAAGCCATGCATTTAGTTGATGCTTATAATTTTGCTGTAGCTGCTCAACGAGAAACTATAGATGAAAAATTATTTGAAAATACTATTTATAAGCCTATTAAACTTGAAAATACTGTTCCTGAAAAGGGGTTAGTATTTGGAGTTCAGATATTATCTGTGAAAAAAGAGACTTATCCTGTACAAGTTATTATCGATTTATACGATATTCAACATAATGTTATGATCGATCGTAAAACAAGTTGGTCTAAATTTATTGTTGATGGGTACAATTCACTCGATGAAGCTATTAAAGCTAAGTTTGAGTTACGTAAGAAAGGATTTACAGATGCCTTTATTGTAGCTTATTATGATGGAAGAAGAATTCCTCCTTCAAAAATTAAAGAGTATATGAAAAAATAAATTGAAAAAAGGCTATCTGTAATTTACAGATAGCCTTTTTTATGTTAGTGATTATGATGTAGATTTTAAATCCCAAGCGATATACCTAAGCCATTACAAGTTTTTACCATAGCATTATCCAAAGTTACCAAATTAGGTCTCCCTATGGCTTCTTTAAGAGAAACGGAAGTAATCTCCGGATGTTGGTAGGATACCATACGTCCAAATTCTTTTTTAAGAACCATCTCGAAAGCTTTAACTCCAAACTGAGACGCTAGTACCCGATCGTAGGCAATTGGAATACCGCCGCGTTGAAGATGACCAAGCATAACGTTACGCATATCGGCTTCACATCCAGCTGCTTTTAGCTCTCTTAATACTTGTGATGAAATACCGCCTAATTTAAGATTTTCGTAGCCGACTTCTTCGTTTTTAGTAAAAGCCATTTTACCGTTTTTAGGGCGAGCGCCTTCAGAAACGACCATAACTGCAAAGCCACGATCTTTTACAAAACGACTTTGTACTTTTTCAAGTACTTTTTCAATATCGTAAGGTATTTCAGGGATTAGGCAAACATCGGCTCCTCCTGCAACTGCTGCATTTAGTGCAATCCAACCCGCATATCTTCCCATTACTTCCATAGAAAAAACTCTATTGTGAGAAGCAGCCGTCGTTACTAATTTATCTACAGCATCAGTAGCAATTTCTACTGCAGTTTGATATCCGAAAGTAGAATCTGTTGCCGAAAGGTCATTATCAATAGTTTTAGGAACGCCAATAATATTCATTCCTTTTTCATAAAGCCGTTGCGAAATTTTTTGAGATCCATCTCCGCCAATATTAATTACAGCGTCAATTCCCATAAATTGTAATTTTCGCATCAACTCATCAGAGCGATCAACTTCAGACCAGCTACCGTCTTTATTCTTTACCGGCCAAGCAAAAGGGCCTCCTTTATTTGTTGTTTCTATAATTGTTCCGCCTTGGTAGTGAATGCCGGATACGGCTTTATTATCAAGTATCTTAATTTCGGCAGGTTCCCAAAGTACTCCGTTAAAGGCTTGGATACTACCTACTACTTCCCATTCTTTCTCTTGGGAAGCACGTTTAACAATTGCACGTATTACCGCATTTAATCCGGGACAATCGCCCCCTCCGGTTAAAACTAAAACTCTTTTCATATTTTTTTTCCGATTGAAACCAATCTGTATTTTAATTCCTAAATTTAAAGTATTACCCAAGCCTTTTACAGCAATATTTTTGAAGCAGCAAAATTACAAATATTATCTGCTATTTTCTCTTTTTAACTAGGTTTATTCACGCTATCGTTTGCGGAAAAAATAAAATTTAAGCCCTGTTTTTTTTATAATTAAGAAATTAAAACGGCTAAATAGCTTATAATCAGAATGATTTGTGAGTCTGTATATATTGATAAATTGAACTATAATCTTAATTCAATATGTAAAATCATTGTATGATTTTAGCTAGTAAGTTGAGGTAAATATTTTGCTTTATATTGATTGTATGCTTTTATTGAGCAATTATTATTCTATATCCTTTTCCCCCACCCGGATATTGAATCCATCTATTTCCATTGTGATAATAGATCCCATTATCGCTACCAATAACCCAAGGATTACCAAAAGTATCAATAGCAATATCTTTACCAATACCTCCTCCGGGTTGTTCTACCCATTTTGTGCCTGTGCCGCGATAAATATGATTGTCCATTCCAATTACCCAAGGAGTTCCATCTTGACTAATACTTATAGCCAAAGCTCGTCCGTTACCCGGATATTCAACCCATTTTACACCATTATGATAGTAGATTCCATTATCGCTACCAATAACCCAAGGATTGCCAAAAGCATCAATAGCAATATCTTTGCCAATACCTCCTCCGGGTTGTTCTACCCATTTTGTGCCTGTACCGTAATAAATATGGTTGTCCATTCCGATAATCCAAGGAGTCCCGTTTGCAGTAACAGAAATAGCAATACCTTTACCTGACCCGGGATATTGAATCCATCTGTTTCCGTTATGATAGTAGATTCCATTATCGCTACCAATAACCCAGGTATTACCAAAAGCATCAATAGCAATATCTTTACCAATACCTCCTCCGGATTCTTCTACCCAAACGGATCCTGTGCCATAATGAATTCTATATGTTAACCCAATAACCCAAGGTTGAATATTTTTAGATATTGTATTATTTGTAGAATAAGTATTGTTATTAGGTGAAGAAACGGATTTAAGAGCATTCCAATTTGCTGAAACGCCATTATTGCCTTTTACCGTTCCATTAATAATTCTGATTCCGTTTTGAGTCAAAGTTCCCTTATATAATCCTATATCTCCACTGGGATAGTTGATGTTGAATTCAATAGCATTACCTAGTATTTTACCGTTTATTGTTCCTTTCAAATAACCATTCCATATGGCTGTTCCGCTTAATTTGCCGAATTGGTTTTGTTGTAAAGTCATAGTTCCCGTATAGCCATTATCTTGAGTAAGATTCCATTGTCCGGCTACGGATACGAAATTTGTTTTATGTTTAATATCAGGACAATTAGCCATAAGATTAATGTACTCCTCGGAGTTAAAGAACTTTCTTAAAATATCGTTTCTATTAATATCCGGCCAAAATTTAGTTTCTTTAGTTTTTGCTTGTCTACCAAGTATAGATTGATAGGCATCTTTTATAAATTCTAAATGGCTTTTGTGTTTGTTTAAATATTCAGGAGAATTAAAAAAGCTCCAAATAATTTTCCAACGTGATTCTCCATTCTGTAGAGATTGTAAATGTACTGCACCTTGTCCGGGAGCAAATGATACTTCAATATCTCTTTCGAGAATAGATTGGTATAATGAACGAACAAACTCCTTATCTGTTCCGCAAGGTTTGCTAACAGAGTTTTTGAACGTCTTTGAATTTTGTGCATTTGTAGGAATTAAAAATACAATAAACAATAATCCCACACTAATAAATCTTTTTACAAATTGAATAGCGGTATACATTTTTAATAGGTTTAAATTTCTTATAAAAAAAGGGTTTTACATTTTTTAGCTCCAAAAAACCGACCCTTTTTTATATCACATAAAAGTTCATTTTAAATCAACCCAACAATTTACTAATTAATATTTAAAAAAACAACAGAGTTAAATAATTGGGCATTTTAATATTTGAAGTTAATAATCTTGAATCGACACATTAAAATGTAATTTAATTATTATCAGTATATTATACCACTTTTTTATATCGCCAAGTGGCTAAACTAATAGAAAGAATAGCATAGATAGTAATACTAATAATATGATACGCAACATCAAACAGATGCGCTCCTTTAAGCATAACCATCCGCATAAAATCGATAAAATAAGCAATGGGATTAAGAATATTGATGGCCTGTGCCCAATCGGGCATATTCTCTACGGCTGTAAATAAACCACTGAGCAGGATAAAAATCATAATAAAAAACCAGGCAATCAACATCGCCTGTTGCTGAGTATCGGCTAAAGTACTTATGAACAAACCTATTCCGAGAACCAAGACAAGGTAAATACTTGCCACAGCAATGATTAGCCCAACACTTCCAACGATAGGAATTTGAAAAACGAATTTAGCCAAAACAAGTCCGAAAAATAAATCGAACATAGCAATAATCCAAATGGGAGCCAATTTACCGATTACAAAATGATGTTTTTTGATGGGTGTAACGTTAAGCTGCTCTATGGTTCCTATTTCCTTTTCTTTTACAATGTTTAAACTGGATAAAAACAAACCGATAATACTCACCAAAAGAACAAGAATACCCGGAATCATAAAAGTTTTATAATCCAAATCAGGATTATACCAATAGCTTGATCGCGTTTCGATAGATTTAATATTTAACGGTAAAGTCTTGGATTCCATCAAAAGATCTTGATTAAAATCTTTAATAATGCTTAAAGCATAAGTATTCATAATTCCGGCAGCAGCTCCATCAACAGCATCTGTTATCAACTGAATTTTAACGCTTTCTTTCTTTTCGAGTTGTTTATTGAAATTGGAAGGGATATACAAAATTTGTTCAATACGACCATTTTGCATTTCTTCCGAGAGTTTATCAAGTGAAAAACTACGAGCAGTAATTCTAAAAAATGTAGAGGATTCAAATTTCTGAACTAAAGCTCTAGAAGCAACAGTCTGATCAAGATCGATAAGACCCATTTCGATATACTTAATTTCGAAAGTAGCTGTATGTGCTAAAATGAGCAACTGAAAAATAGGAATAATAAAGAGCATAGGCAGCATCATCCTATCGCGGAAAATCTGCAGAAATTCTTTTTGTATAATGTATAGTATCGTCTTCATTATATTATTCCAATCTTGTTTTAAACTTTTTCACACTCAAGGCAATAAAAAAGACTGTAAAGCCTAAAATAATAAGTGTTTCTTTCCAAATATTTTCTATTCCATTTCCCTTAATCATTATATTTTTAATGATGATTACAAACCATTTTGGAGGTATTATATGACTCAGATACTGCAAAATATCAGGCATATTCTTAATGGGAAAAATAAATCCAGATAATAGGAGTGAGGGGAGTAATAAAGCAAACATAGAGAGCATCATAGCTGTTTGTTGCGTGCTGGCAACGGTAGAAATAAAAATACCAAGTGATAGTGCCATTACGATAAATAAAAGACTTTCTGCCAAAAGCAAAGCCAGATTTCCAACAATTGGCATTTGAAACGCAGTAAAAGCCATAATGAGAATAATTATTGCACTGATAAATGAAAGTAAAACATAAGGCAGCACTTTTCCCAAAATTATTTGGATTGGTTTTACCGGCGAAACCAATAAAACTTCCATTGTTCCAAGCTCTTTTTCACGAGCAATAGAAATGGAAGTCATCATAGAAGAAACAAGCATTAAAATAATGCTAATTACGCCGGGAACAAACATAAAAACACTACGCAATTCCGGATTATAACGCATTTGGGTTTCCGGAATAATCATCGGAACCCCGACAAGTGAAGGGTTTATTTCACGCTCAAAGCTATTCAAAATAGCCATCGTATAACTTTCTATTATACTGGCTGTATTGGGGTTAGAAGCGTCTAAAATCAATTGAACAACTGCCCGATTCTCTTTTTCGAGTTTAAGAGAAAAATCATTTTCAATGACGATAAGTTGCTTTATTTTTCCTTTCCGAAACGCATCTTCAATGGCTTTCTCGTTTTGTAAATCTTCTTGCAAAACAAAATAATCAGATGATGTGATTTTATGTATTAATTGCCGACTATACACATCTTTTGATTGATCGAGGATGGCGATGGGAATATCTCGGATCTCATTTTTTAAAGCGAAACCAAAGAGCAAAACTTGTACAATGGGAATTCCAAAAAGGATAATCAACGAACGAGTATCGCGAAAAATCTGTAAAAACTCTTTGATTAAAAAATTCTTCATCTTATCCCCTCGCTAATTGAATAAATACCTCTTCCATAGTCTTAGCACCATAGTATTTTTTTAATTTTTTCGGTTTATCGAGTGCTTCAATTTTACCGTTGACCATAATCGAAACCCGATCGCAATATTCTGCCTCATCCATATAATGCGTGGTTACAAAAATGGTTTTTCCTTCTGAGGCTTCTTTATAAATCAACTCCCAAAACTGTCGTCTGGTAATTGGGTCGACACCACCCGTTGGCTCATCCAGAAACACTATGGAAGGATCGTGGACAATAGCCACAGAAAAAGCCAGTTTTTGCTTAAAACCAAGCGGAAGCTCTTTCACTTTGGATTTCAAATACATTTCTAAACCCAGTTTCTCAATATACTCTTCTGTTTTTTCTTTTATTTTTTTTCGTGAAAGGCCATAAATACCGCCATAAAATCGGATATTCTCCTCTATGCTTAAATCATCATAAAGCGAAAACTTCTGACTCATATAGCCGATATTTCTCTTAATCAAATCACGCTGTTTATAAATATCAAATCCTGCTACATTTACTTCGCCCGAACTTGGGTGTGAAAGTCCACACAAAATCTTTATTGCCGTTGTCTTACCTGCTCCGTTGGCACCTAAAAAACCAAAGATTTCTCCTTTTTCCACTTCAAAAGAAAGATGATCGTTAGCCACAAAACTGCCAAACTTTTTGACAAGATTTTTTACGATTACTGCCTTTGTATATTCTTTATTTTCCGCCATTTACAGCTGTTCTCCTTTTTCTGCCTTTTGCATTAAATCCATAAAACTATCTTCAATATTAGCTTGCAAACGAATCAGCTCAACATTCTCCATTCCATCGTGAATAAGTTCCCCTTTTAGTTTCTCTATATCGACTTCGGTTGCACTTGCATAATGCACATATTCACCAAATAAATAAGCTGAGAAACACTGCGGATGTTTTCGCAATTGATTCACCAAATCATACATTCGCTCTGCTTTTATACCGTACAAATGATGAGGATAGCGATTGATAATATTTTGAGGGATATCAATATCTAAAAGTTCTCCTTTCTGGATCAAGGCGATCCGATCGCAAAGCGCAGCTTCATCCATATAAGGTGTGGAAACTACTATGGTAATTCCTTGCTTCTTGAGTGCTTGTAACATCTCCCAGAACTCTTTTCGAGAAACGGCATCAACTCCCGTAGTAGGTTCATCTAAGAGTAAAACTTTGGGCTTATGAATCAAAGCACAAGACAAAGCCAGCTTTTGTTTCATTCCTCCTGAAAGAGCTCCTGCACGCCTTTTCTTAAAAGGTTCTATATGTTGATAAATGGGTTTTATCAATTCATAATTCTCCTTTAAAGTTGTTTTAAAAATACCGGCAAAAAAGTTAAGATTCTCTTCCACACTTAAGTCCTGATATAAGGAAAATCGTCCGGGCATATAACCCAATTGTGTACGGAGCTTTTTATAATCGCTGACAACATCTAAATCAATTACCGTTGCTTTCCCCTCATCAGGAATTAAAAGGCTTGTAAGGATGCGAAAAAGTGTTGTTTTTCCAGCTCCATCAGGACCAATAAAACCAAATAGTTCGCCTTCGCCAATTTCGACGGAGATATTTTTCAGGGCTTGGATATCACCAAAGGATTTATATAGATTCTGAATTTGAATCATTTTTTATTCGGCTGTATCAATTAGGTGAAGACTTGGAAAAATAACCTCTCCGGGCATTCCTACTTTTATTCTGCCATCATTTTTTACCTTAATTTTAATAGCATAAACCAAATTAACACGTTCTTCTTTAGTCTGTATTGTTTTGGGTGTGAATTCTGCTATTTCGGATATCCAACTAATACGTCCGCTTAATAATTGATTTTCTTCTTGGTTCTTATCAATATAAACCTCTACCTTATCACCAATATTTATAAAAGGCAACTGTGCCCCACTAACATAAACTTTTAAATCTAAGAGATCGAGATTAGCGATGGAAAACATTGGTTTTCCGATGACTGTCATTTCGCCTTCGTGAGTAAGAGTATTTAAAACACGTCCTTTTATAGGGCTTTTAATATTACATTTTTTGATGGAAAGATTTAATAAATCCACTTGGCGATTAAGAACTTCTACTTGATCGTATAGTTTGATTTTTTGTGTTTGTATTGCAGCTCTTTGTTTTTTTAGTAAGTCGGCTTGTGCCTGAATATCATCAACTTGTTTTTGAGTAGCTGCCTTGGCTTTAAATAAACGCTCTATTCTATCAATATTTATTTGGAGATTAATTTGTTGCTGATCTATAACATCCAATTGTGCATCAATATCGTTTAAGCCCGATAATGTAGCTTTTTTTTGTGCAAATAGTTGTTCCTTTTGTAAATATAGAGCTAAAGTATCTATCTGACCTATTGACTCTTCTTTTTGTAGTAATTGTCCGTCTCTAAGATTAAAACTTAAAAGTTTCCCATTGCCTTCGGCAGAAACTATTGTTTTCTCTACTTCAAAATTACCATAAGCGTCTGATGTATTTATATTATTGCTGCAAGAGCTTAGACAAATCATCACAATTGAGGCTAGTCCAAAATATTTTAATATATTCATATTTTATAATTTTCCGAGTGTTTCTATATACGATAACTGATTGTTAATTAAGCTTATTTGGTGTAATTCAAAATTCAATTCTGCTTGATTTAGCTTTTGCATTTCTACTATATAATCTGTGCTGCTTAATGTTCCGTTTTTAAATTGTGCTTCGGCAGTTTTAACTACATTTTTTCGTAAAGCAATAATTTCCGGATCATTTTCTAATAGAGCCCTTTGCTTTTCGATTTCTGATTGTAACTGGTTTAAAGTTAGCTGAATATTTAAGTCAAAGGCTTGTTTTTGTGTTTCAATTAATTCTTTATTTATATCTACTATTTTCTTTTCATTCCGGTTTTTATTCCAATCCCACAAACTCCATTTTAGATTCAGCCCAATCATATAAAAATCTTCAAAATCATCAGAAAGCATATTAAATCCGGGGCGACCAACTCCTGCTGTTGCAAAAGCATAAAGCATTGGTTTGGTCTTTACACTTAAAAGTCCCTTAGATGTTTCTAACTGTTTTTGCTGTAACGCCATAAGGTGGTATTCGAAACGATTTTGATTAGCAATTGGTAAATCGTTTATTACGGGAAGTGATAAATGGCTTGTTTCATTTAATTCTAAGCGTGTTATTTTATTAAGATTTTGAAGTAAAGCTTTTCGTGTTGCATTAATATTTAATAGCTCTTGTTCGGTATTTAAAAGTTCTAATTTTAAGATATCGAGATTTGAAGCCAAGATAACACCTTCATCGACAAGAATTTTAGCTTCATTGTGTTTTTGTGTGATGATTTCGCGATAGCTATTCACAATTTGTTTTTGTTTATCTATTAAAATGATTTGGAAAAACAAATTCTTAGTTTGTGCTTTTAAAGCATACAATTCTTTATCGATTAGTATATTGGCTATTTCCAAAGTATTTTGTTCCATAGCCTGCTGTTGATTGATTAATCCACCTCGATAAATAGGCTGATTTATATCTAAACTTAGACGATACTGATCTTTGCTCACGCTTGGAATACTCACACCGGGTATTGAAATTGGCAATTCAACAACTTCGTTTTGCAAACTTGCTTTTCCATTCAAAGATATTTGCGGTAATAAGTCGGAATGAAAATTACCCAACTTCAAATTTTTAAGTGCTGATTGCAATTGATGTTGACCATAAAGGGGATGATGTATTACAGCCTGATCCATACATTCTTGCAAACTTATTAGTCGCGATTCCTGAGCGAAAGAAAATGCAAAAAATAAAGTTAAGAGCAATGTAAATAGTTTCTTTTTTTGTATCATTTTAAAAATTCTTAATCTGTAATTTTGATAGCCGAAATAACAAAGTGAGCCACCTCTTTTTTACGCTTTTCCAACATCAGTTTATACTTTTCTTCCGATCCTTTAAAAAGAATTCCTTTTATCATAGGTTTAGCTACGATGGGAAAAATACAAAGGGCTAAAACATTAAGTATTAGCTCCGAAGGCTCTATAGGTCGAATTGTCTTTTTTTCAATTTCATCTTCAATTGCATTATAAATGGGCTGGAAATCAAGGTTCATAAGTGTCACCATCGTTTCCAAACGGTCGGGATTAGAACTAAGTTCATTTATAATGAAACCCGGAATATGTGGATTCTTATCGATGATGGTTAGATAAGAAGAAACAAAGTGTTCTATTTTTGTAAAGAAGTCCTCCGGTCCGTTAAAAGCTTTAAGGAGGTTTGGTGCTAATGCTCTAAATGCTATCTTAAAAACCATCTCGAATAGTTTTTCTTTAGAGCGGTAATAATAATGTAAAAGGGCTTTATTTATACCGGCTTCATCAGCAATTTCTTGCATACGCGCACCCGCGAGCCCCTTTTCTATAAATACCTTTTCAGCTGCTTGAACTATTTTCTCTTCTGTATTTTTTTTAACCATATATTTTAACTGTTTAATTTAACTATTTGGTTAAATCGTTCGGCAAATATATTATACTTAATAAGTTTTGTCAAGAAAATTCTGAAATAAAATCCTGAATAAATTATAACTACCTGATAATGTTTAAATTATAAGGAAATAAACAATGTGGATTTTTTGTGATTGTTTTAATAAGAAAATTATTAGAACTTAAGTTTTGTTTTTAATTCACATATAGTAGGGTATACTTCTCTTTAAAGAAACCAAAGATTTATAATAATATAATAGCCTACCCAAATAGAGAAAACTAATTTTAGGAGTGTTCCCGTAAGAAAGCCCAAAAAGCTGCCAAAGCCCGCTTTTAATGCCGAATTAAATTCTTTTTCACCGATAAGCTCGCCAATAACAGCACCAATAAAAGGTCCAATTAATATTCCGAAAGGTCCCATAAAGATTAACCCTATAAATAAACCGATAATACTACCCCAAACACCTTTTTTAGATCCTCCCATTTTTTTTGTACCAAGAATGGGTACAATATTATCTAAGGCTGTAATGCCAATTGCAAGTGCTGCCCAAAGTAACATAAAACGGTCGGTAAAAGGTTGGTAACTGCTAAAATATAAACTAACTAAGCCGAGATAGCTAATGATTGGTCCGGGAATAACGGGAATTATGGCTCCAATTAAACCGACTAAAAGTAGAATGACCGCTAAAACAGTGAGAAAAATATCCATATTCAAAAATATATTTTATTTGTTAGTAATTAAAAATAAAGCCTATATTTATGATTAGTAAAACGGTATTTGGTTACATTAACTATTACTTTTTTGCGTGAAAAAAAAGGATAAAAACGGTATAACCTAATGTATTAAACAATATTGTAGCTTATTAATTGTAATTAGATCTTATAACCTAAGTTGGTATAAGGAATGTCTATTCTTTATATTAAGCTCAGGTTTATAAGTAAGTTATGAAGAATAGCCTGTTAATTCATTAATTATTGAAATAGATTTTATATTGTAAAATTATTATACATTTACTGTTTTAGATATAGAAATATTTTTAAAATCATGCGTTTAAACCTCAAGACAAAATTAAATCTGTATATCCTCGGTATTGCGACAGTAGTTTATGGCATTGCTATTGGATACATCAGTTTTCAATTAAAAAAATCGACCTATTCTGATTCTGCTGCTTTAACAAGTGCTTACGCTCGTGAGTATAGAAATAAAGTCCAAGATGACTTGAATAAGATTATGGTTTCTACCAGAACATTAAGTGATGCATTAGGCGATCACAAAAATTACAGTAGAAAAAGCGGAGATATTTTTTATAACGATCTAATGATTAATTGGATGGAAAATAATGAACATTATTTGTCTGTTGGATTATCGTGGGAAAAGAAAGCTCTTGATGAGAAATATGATAAAATAAATGGAAGGCTACGAAGTGTTTATTTCCGAAAGGATAATTCCATACAATCAAAAACTGAAAGTATAGAAGAAAATAATATGCATCTTACATCGGCTTATTATGTGATAAGAGATTTGAATGAAGAAACGATTGTTGATCCTTATTATGATGTCACAACACCTGAATTAGCAGGCGTTTTAATGACAACGATAGCTTGTCCCATTAAAAATAAGGATGGCGAATTTGATGGCTTGCTAGGAGTTGATATTTCCTTGGAAACTATGAAGGATATTATTGCAGATATTCATCCCTTTACCGGTACGGTATCATACATAGTGGCAAATAATAGGTTAATGGTGGCTCATTCAGATAACTCTTTAATTGGAAAGGATTTCTTTTTAAATCTTCAAGGAGATAGCGTAGATTTTAAACGAGGTTTAGAAGAAACCCTGCTTAATAAAAATTTTGAGTTTGAATATGTTAATAAAAAAGATCGTAATAGATATTTTGTAGCAATTGCACCTATTTCCATTGGTAACTCACAGAAAAGATGGATGATAGGAATAGAAGTTCCTGTTCATATTATTATGCAAGAAGCAAATCTTGTTTTTCGTAATGCAATAATTGTAGGAATTATCGGTTTGTTAGTACTTTATATTCTGATTTATTTTATTTCTACAGCCATCAGTAAACCAATAGTTGATAGTGCTAATTTCGCAAAGACAATTTCATCGGGTAATTTAGAAGGTAAATTGATAAGTGATAAAACTGATGAAACCGGCGATCTTGCTTCATCTTTATCTGAAATGGCCGAGAAGTTAAAAATTATTATCACAGAAGTTATTATTAGTTCTAATACTATTTCTAAATCAAGTGCTGACTTATCTCGTTTTGCGGAAGAATTATCAGATGGATCAAATAGCCAAGCTGCTTCTTCTGAAGAAATATCCGCCTCTATGGAGGAAATGGTATCAAATATTCATCAGAATTCACAAAATGCTCTTGAAACAAAGAAGATTGCTTTAAAGGCTGTTGATGGTATCCGAGAAGGGAATGAATTTACACAGTCATTATCACACTCTATTAATGATATTGCACAAAAAATCTCCATTATTGATGAAATAGCTCGTCAGACAAATATTTTGGCTCTTAATGCTGCTGTTGAAGCAGCTAGGGCAGGAGAGCATGGAAAAGGATTTGCCGTTGTGGCCGATGAGGTTCGTAAATTGGCTTTACGTTCGCAACAGGCAGCAAATCAAATTGATGAGCTGTCAGCTAATGGTGTTGAACTAGCGGACAAAACTACTAAAAAGCTAATGGAAATTATTCCCGATATTGAAAAAACTGCCGTTTTAGTTCAGGAAATTACAGCTGCTAGTTTAGAACAAAAAATGGGTGCCGATCAAGTAAGTGAAGCCATTAATCAATTAAATCTGATAACCCAACAGAATGCAAGTTCATCTTCGCGTTTTTCTAAAAATTCTGAGGCTCTTGCTCAACAAGCTGAAATTTTAAAAGATCTGATAGCTTACTTTCATGTAACTAAAGAGCTGGAGTAGAAAAGCTTGATATTTTATCATATTGGGGATGATTGTTGCTTTGCTGCCAATAGATACAGGCCATTTTTTATTCTCCATTGGAAAACTTAATTTATCTTAGCGTCTTGGTATTTGATAAATAGATTATGATAACAGCTAAAGGAATATACAAATCATATGGCGAAATAAAAGTGCTTAGAGATATTAATCTGAGCATTCAATCAGGAGAAATAATTGGGGTTACCGGCACTTCAGGTGCGGGGAAAACAACTTTGCTCCAGATTTTGGGAACCCTCGATCGCCCCGATAAAGGAGAATTGGAAATTGCAGGAGAAAATGTCTTTGCTTTAAGTGATGATGCAATGGCCGATTTTAGAAATAAACATATTGGTTTTGTTTTCCAGTTTCATCACCTTTTACCAGAGTTTTCTAGTTTAGAAAATGTTTGTTTACCGGGTTTTATTGGTAAACGGCAAAAAAAACAAGTCGAAAAAAGAGCTGCCGAATTACTGGATTTCTTACAAATGAGTCATCGTTTAAATCATAAACCCAATGAGCTTTCAGGAGGAGAACAACAGCGAGTAGCTATTGCTCGCGCGTTAATTAATACTCCTCAGCTTATTTTGGCTGATGAGCCTTCGGGAAATTTGGATAGCGAAAATACTCAGGAGTTAAATAAATTGTTTTTCGCTTTGCGAGATGAGTTTAAACAAACTTTTGTTATAGTAACTCATAATACAGAGCTTGCAAATATGTGCGATAGGAAATTGATTTTAAAAGATGGTGTTTTTGTTTCTTGAAGTTTACAAATTAAGCACACAAAGAGCACAAAGAAATACTGTATACTATGAGTAGAGGAAAAGACATAAAGCCACATATTGGAATTTTTGGCAGACGTAATTATGGTAAAAGCAGCTTGATAAATACATTGGCAAATCAAGATATTGCTATTGTTTCTGATATTGCCGGAACGACTACCGATCCTGTTAAGAAATCAATGGAGATTGCTGGTTTGGGTCCTGTAATACTTGTCGATACTGCTGGTATTGACGATGATAGTAGGCTCGGTCAGGAACGAATCAAAAAAAGTATCCTTCAAATAAGTCAAATAGATTTGGCTATTCTTGTAATTGTAAATAATGTTTTTGAGTCTTTTGAAGATGATTTAGTAGAGCTGTTTTCAAAGCAAGATGTTCCGTTTTTGATTGTTCAAAATAAAACAGATATTTTTCCAATTGATAAAATCAAATCAAATGCATTAGCGGCTCGACTACAAGTACCATTGATTAATTTCAGTTGCTTAAAGAAGGATAATACATCGCTTCTTCATCAGGAAATTAATAAAATGATGCCTAGGAATGCCCTGCATTTTAATAGTCTGATTGGAGATATTATAAAAAAAGATGATGTAGTTTTATTGGTAACTCCAATTGATAGTGAAGCTCCTGTTGGACGTATGATTTTGCCACAAGTACAGCTTATTCGCGATATATTAGATAATCACGCTGTTGTTGTTACTTTGCGCGAAACAGAATTGGAGAAGTATATCAAGATTATGCATCCAAAACCCGTTTTAGTGGTAACAGATAGTCAGGCTTTTAAATTTGTAGATTCGGTAGTCCCGACAGAAATTCCACTTACAGGTTTTAGTGTTGTTTTAGCTCGACAAAAAGGTAATTTTAAGGCTTATTTGGAGGGAACACCAAAGTTGGCAGAACTAAAAAATGGCGATAGAATATTATTGCTTGAGTCTTGTACACATCATGTTTCTTGCGATGATATAGGACAAGTAAAAATCCCAAAATGGGTAAACGATTTTACAGGTAAAAAAATAGAATATGAAATGGTTTCCGGATTAGAAGCATTGAAGAAACCAATTACGGATTACGCTCTGGTTATTCAATGCGGTGGTTGTGTGATTACTCAAAAACAAGTAAAAAATCGTTTACGCCCTGCCATTGAAGCAGGAGTTCCGGTAACGAATTATGGTTTAGCTATCGCATTTATGCATGGCATTTTTAATCGAGCTACGGCTCCATTTATAATAGATTAGGCTGTAAAATTAACAGATATAGAAAAATCTTAGTGTAACTTTATGAAAGATTATTGTTAAAAAAACAAGACAATGAATATAATTATAACAGGTGCCAGTAAAGGAATAGGGTATTATGCCGCTATAAAATTAGCCGACAGATGTGGAAATAATATTTTGGCCATTGCTCGTTCCGAAGAAAAATTGTTAGCATTAAAAAATAAAGTTGAAGCTGAACACCCTAGTTCGAACTTAAACTATTTGGTTTTTGATTTTTATAATGATGATTTCAAAACATTAGAAAATGCGATAAAGAATCATTTTAATCAGATAGATATTTTAATTAATAATGCCGGTTTTTTGGTAGCAAAACCTTTTTTGGAAATTACTTCTAAAGATTTTGATCAATCTTTTGGTGTAAATATAAAAGCTGCTTTTCGCCTGTCTCAGATTGTTGTTCCTTTGATGAAAGAAGGAGCGCATATTGTTAATGTGAGCAGTATGGGTGGAGTTCAGGGGAGTGTAAAATTCCCGGGTATGAGTGTGTATTCTGCAAGTAAAGGCGCTGTTTCTATTTTTACTGAAAGTTTGGCTGCTGAACTTACGGAAAAAGATATTAAAGTGAATGCTTTAGCCTTTGGTGCTGTAGATACTGAAATGTTACGATCTGCTTTTCCCGATTATAAAGCTCCTATAAATGCCAACGAAATGGGGGAATATTTAGCTGAATTTGCTTGCTCCGGAGCAAAATATTATAATGGTAAAGTATTGCAAGTTTCTGTTTCAACACCATAAATTTTATACCTGAAATTAATGAAATCTTTATATCGAACTTAGGATATCATTTTTTTGCTAAACGCTTTCTTGTTTTCTTTTTCATAACGGAATAGCCAAATTTGCCAATAAATTTTCCAACTTCATGATATTCGCCATGTGAGTAAACAATAGGTATGCTTTTGTTAAAATCAAATTTTCCTGTTGTCGGGTTTAATAATGCTTTTGTAGCTTGAACGTGTACTACTTCGGCTAAGAACATATCATGAGAGCCTTGAGAAATTATTTGCTTTACTTTACATTCAATATTTATTGGCGATTCGGCAATAATAGGAGCATTAACTTTTTCGCCTTTTATGGGAGTTAGCTTCATTTCTTTAAATTTATCAAAATCACGACCCGATTTTACCCCACACCAATCTGTTGCAAAAGCTAGGTCTTTATTTGTGAGATTAATTACAAACTCGCCACTTTCAGCTATTAAATGATGAGAATGTCTGCTTTTTCTGATGGAGACATAAGCCATTGGAGGTGTGGTGTTTGTAGTCCCTGTCCAAGCAATAGTTATAATATTGTAGTTATCAGGACTATTCCCACAACTGACCATGGCGGCAGGAAGTGGATATACCATAGTCCCTGCTTTCCAATGTATTTTATTCAATTTTTTCTCCATACTTCAAACATACATAATTTTTTAAAAAATGAACATAATTATTGCAATTTTGCTTTTGTAGAATTTCCTACTTTTACATTTTCAAATAGAGATAAGAAATAGAATGGAAGATTTAAGTTTACGGATATGCCGAAGTGTACATTTTAATTCGTTGGAAAGTGCCAATGAGATATTTAGTACACCTAAGTTATTTGCTGAACTTCGTTTTGATCTATCGTCAATTTCTTTGGAAAGTATTTCTAAGTTGATATTACCGGAAAAGTTGATATTTACTTGTCGACCAAATTCTTGGAGTTATAATAAACGATTAAAAGCTTATTCATTGGCCTTGGAAAGTGAGGTTGATTATATTGATTTGGATTTTGAAACTGATTTTGATTTGATTCGTGATTTAAAATCTGAAATGAGTTTGTCTAACACACAACTTATTCTTTCTCAGCATAATTATGCTTTAACACCTAACTATATGCAGTTGCAAGAAAGTGTCTATAAGGCTTTTGATTTAGGAGCCGATATAGCTAAAATTATCACAACAGCGAGTGTAACTTCTGATGTGGATAGGGTATATAGTTTATATCAACGTTTTGACGATATAGTTGCCTTTGCTATGGGTGAAAAAGGGAGGGAATCAAGAGCTAAAATATTAACCCTTGGGGCTCCATTTACTTATGCAGCTTTTTCAGAACAAGAAAAAACGGCTCCCGGACAAATGGATTTTCAGCAAACAGTAGATCTATATCACCGTATTAAAACAGGTAGAATATGAAACTAGCTGTCGTTGGAAATCCTATTGAACATAGTAAGAGCCCTATTATTTTTCAGTTTTTGTTTGATACTTTAAAATTTAATGCGAGCTATGAGAAAATTCTTCTCAATACTGCTGACGAAATCCCGAATCTTTTTGAAATGGGGTATACAGCTATAAATATTACTGCACCTTTCAAACAAAGTATTTTGCCGTTTTTGGATAAATTATCAGATGATGCCAACAAAATAGGTAGTGTAAATACGGTGGTTTTTAAAGAAGGAAAACTACTTGGATTTAATACTGATTATTTAGGCGTATTACACGCTCTGGAAGAAAATGGAAATGACTTATCTTTAAAAAAATGTTTGGTATTAGGTGCCGGTGGTGCCGCTAGAGCAGCTATATTTGGTTTAAAGAAAAGAAATGTTAGAATACAAATTTATAATCGAAGCGAGGATAAAGCAAAGGATTTAGCCGAGGAATTTGATGTGAATTTTATAAAAATAAAAGATTTGCAAAATGCTGTTACTGAGGCAGATATTTTGATTGACACTTTGCCGGCTAATATTCAGTTACTTAAATTGGAAGATTTACATTCGGGCTTAACAATATTAGATGCTTCTTATCCTCATTCAGTTTATGAAGGAAGTAATATTAGGCAATTGATAGGAGGTGAACATTGGCTGTTACACCAAGCCATCCCTGCTTTTGAATTGTTTACAGGAATAAAATTAAGTAAAAATGATTACAATCAGGAAGTACTTTTAGATTTGCTGATTAAATCATAAAACATAGATTATGAACACATTTGGTAGAAAATTTAAACTGTCTATTTTTGGCGAATCGCATGGCGAAGGAATTGGAATTGTTATTGATGGCTGTCCGGTTGGAATTTCTTTAAAAGAAGAAGATCTTAAAGCCGATTTTGATAGACGTAGAAGTGGAGCGCGAGGAACAACGCCTCGGATAGAACCCGATTTGCCAAAGATTCTGAGTGGCGTTTATCAAGGAAAAACAACTGGGGCTCCAATTGCTATCGTTTTTGAAAATACAAATACGCGGTCACACGATTATAATGAAACTCAAGAAATTCCACGCCCTGGTCATGCTGATTTTACCGCTAATCAGAAATATCAAGGGTTTAATGATCCTCGAGGTGGAGGCCATTTTTCAGGGAGAATAACTTTAGGTTTGGTTGCTGCCGGATATATTGCTAAGCAAATACTCAAAAATGTACATTTTGATGCCAAAGTAATGGAAGTGGGAGGAAGTACTGATATTGAGCTGATGGTGGATAAAGCATTAGCTGATGGTGATTCCGTTGGAGGTTTAATTGAATGTAAGGTAAATGGACTCCCTATTGGTTTGGGAGAACCTTTTTTCGATTCGATAGAATCAATGATTAGTCATTTGGTATTTGCTATCCCTGCTACTAAAGGCATTGAATTTGGTTCCGGTTTTGCTGCTGCAACTATGAAAGGTAGCGCGCATAACGATGAAATTTTAGATGCTACAGGAAAGACAAAAACGAATTATGCCGGAGGTGTAAACGGAGGTATAAGCAATGGCAACGAATTGGTTTTTCGTGTTGCTGTTAAACCAACATCCAGCATTAGTAAAACGCAACATTCCTTTAATCAAACAAAGAATAAAACGGAAGATTTTAATATTGTCGGTCGCCACGATGCTTGTATCGCTCTTCGAATTCCTGTAATTATTGAAGCCGTAGCGGCTATTGCAATAGTAGATTTATTTTTGACTCAGAAGTAATAGCATCTTTATTTTGTAGAGGCGATTGAAAAGTTTTACTAACTTTACGTGAGCGTAATCGTCTGTCCCGATATTTTTTTGATTTGTATAATGTGGACATCAAATGCATATTTAGAGGGATACTAGGAAATAAATTTTTGTTAAAAAAGAAAAAAATCAACTCACAGGTTTATTTTATGCGTAATTATAGTATATTTGCAGTCCAAATCATTATTGAAGATAGTTTATATGCTGTTAAATATAAGGATACTGAAGACAATGAATTTAGCCGATTATTTGAAGATTGGTCTGACATTGAGATTTTGGAATCCTTTTTCGAAGAACATGAACAAGATTTACAAAGTGGTTTTTACAAAAATATTTCAGTAGAAGATGCCGTTGAACAAACACTTGTAGAAGCAGAGGGGCTAGAACAATTAATAAAGGAGATTGCAGAAAAAGGAAAATCAGATGATTACCAAAATTTACAAACTCTTTTTAAACCATTAAACAATAGAGATGAATATCCAATTCCCAGTTATCAAAAAACTAAAGTATATGGCTCCGCTAGAAATAGTTGGTTGCGCATGTACGCTATAAGGTTAGAAGCCAATACATTCGTAATAACGGGAGGAGCAATTAAATTAACTAGAACAATGAATGAACGAACGCATTTGTTAGAAGAATTGGAAAAATTAAAAAGCGTAAAGCAAGCCTTGATTGAAGAAGGAATAATTGATAGTGATAGTTTGATAGAATTCTTTGAGATATAAAGAAATTATGAGCGAGATAAGAGATAATTTAAATAGTTTGGCAACTAAGTCCGATTGGATTGAGAAAGCTAACAAAAGGCAAGAAAATAAGGAATGGCTAAAACATTCTCAAAAAATTGCTCTAAAAGTGTTGAGAACACTTCGTAAAGAGAAGATTTCACAAAAAAACTTAGCAGAAATAATTGGTGTTTCGCCACAATACGTTAACAAGATTGTGAAAGGGAAAGAGAACCTTACTCTGGAAACCATTTCAAAATTAGAAAAAGCTTTGGCTATTGATTTAATGGGTGTTTCGAAAACTTCGGAAAAGACAGAGTACATTTATAAAGAAAAGTATGTGTATTTCAATATCTATTCTTCAACAGGAACTGATGCTAAATCCGGAGTCATCTATTCAGAAAGTGATGTCTACGTTGAGGAGAAATTATTAAATGAGAGCACTGTAAGTTATGGCTAAAAAAGGAAAAAGAAAAAATAATCCAATAGGGTTTTCATTGCGGAAGATAAGTACAGAACAATTTGCAGTTATTGAAGAAGCATATTTAGGTTCTGATAAGGAAATACAGTTAGGTATCGACTTAAGGTTTGGTCTTGATGTGGAAAATAAAGGTCTTGTTGCTTTTGTTAAAGTTCGTTTTGAACAAGAGAAATCTCCTTTTTTAGTTGTTGAAGTTGGGAACCATTTTGCCATTGATAATACAGCTTGGGAAAGTTTTCAAAAAGAGGATAAAGAAATGGTTTTACCAAAAGGATTTGCTTCTCATTTGGTAATGTTAACTATAGGCACTTTACGAGGCGTTCTTCATAGCAAAACGGAAAATACAAAATTTAATAAGTTTTTGTTGCCAACAATAAATGTTACAGAATTAGTAAAATCTGATGTAGAACTATCAGAATAGAAATAGGTTTAAAGTTGATTTTTTATCCAAATTCGTAACAAATAATTCCTCAAATCTTATATCGAATTCTCCTTAATGTTATAGGAAAGCTGTATATTTGCAGCCGCAACATTACCTATTCCTTTTTGCAAGAATAATAATTTGTCCTTGCTTTAAACTAGCCTGAAACGACTAAGATTCTGGAGATGTTAAAGTGTTGGAAAGTAGATAAATACGAATTATTATTCTAAGAATACATTATGAAATTTAGTAATTTAAAAGGAGACATTTTTGGTGGCCTAACTGCTGGAATTGTTGCCTTGCCATTGGCTCTAGCTTTTGGTGTGCAGTCGGGATTAGGAGCCAGTGCAGGTTTGTATGGCGCAATGATATTGGGGCTTTTTGCCGCTATCTTTGGAGGAACTAAAACACAAATAAGTGGACCAACAGGACCAATGACGGTTTTATCAGCCTCTATTGTTGCTTTAGCAATTTCTAAATACGGCAATATTAATGATGCAATGGGACTGATAATCCTTACTTTTTTATTGTCTGGTGTATTTCAAATCATTTTTGGCTTCCTGAAAATCGGAAAATATATAAAGTATATTCCTTATCCTGTACTATCAGGTTTTATGAGTGGAATAGGCGTAATCATTATTATTTTTCAAATTTTCCCCGCCCTAGGTTTAGCATCACCAACCAGAATAATAGATGTCTTTCTTGAACTTCCTCAGGCTTTATCCGTATTAAATTTTGTTTCTGTAGCTTTAACAATTGGGACGGTATTGATAATTTATATTTTCCCAAAAATCACTAAAATTGTTCCCTCAACATTGGTTGCTCTTGTCGTAATTTCGTTAATCAGCGTGTTGTTTCCAATGGATACTCCTCTAATTGGTCATATGCCAAGTGGACTTCCCACTCTGAAAATAGCTTCGCTCTCGGGGCTTCAGTTTTCCGACTTAAATCTGGTTCTAATTCCTGCCATAACTTTAGCCGGTTTGGGAATACTGGATTCCTTATTAACATCAGTTGTAGCAGATAATATCACCAGAACAAAGCACAATAGCAATAAAGAATTAATAGGTCAAGGGATTGGAAATATTGCGGCTTCATTTTTTGGCGGAATTCCAGGTGCAGGAGCTACTATGCGAACTGTAGTTAATATTAAATCAGGTGGTAAAACAAGGTTGTCTGGTGTTATTCACGCCTTGTTATTGATGCTTATTATCTTAGGATTAGGGAGATATGTGGCATATATTCCTTTGTCTGCTCTTGCAGGTGTACTGTTTACAGTAGGGATTGGTATTGTTGATGTGAGAGGATTGAAGAGTATAGTAAGCATTTCTAAATCAGATGCTTTTATTTTAATTTTAGTCCTTCTTCTTACTGTTTTTGTAGATTTATTACAAGCTGTTGGTATAGGAATGGTTATTGCCTCTGTAATATTTATGCGAAAGGCAAGCGATATGGTTGAAGGGAATACCTCTTTAAGCAAAGTCGATAAATACGATAGAGAAGTAGCCTGGGACGATGAGCTTAACTTATCATTTAATAAATGGGATTATGTGTATATAAAGCGTTTTGATGGGCCTATATTTTTTGGCGTTGCGGCTAAGATTTTGGAACGAATAAATAAAATACCTTCCAATGCCAAAGTGATTATTTTTAGAATGAAAAAGGTTCCTTTTATTGATCAATCTGGTTTATACGCGCTTGAAGAAGTGATTAAGGAAATGCAAAAAATGGGGATTACTGTTGTTCTTACGATGACTCATCCCCAGCCTCTTTACTTGTTCAAGAAAAATAATCTAATTCCCGATGTAATTCCCGAAAAATATTTATTTAAGAGTATTGATGACTGTGCTATTTGGTTAAAAGAATATTGTGAAAAATGCGATGAATAAGGAATATTGAGTTTTCTATTTAGAAATACGAAGGTTTGCTTCTGTATCTTTAAGTATTCTCATTTTCCAGATTAGGACGTGTAAAATTTATCCTTACTTTTATCCCCTTGTAATTATAAAATTTTTAACCAAAAAAATTAATTATGCAAAAGCCTAAACTTAGTTTTTGGCAAATCTGGAATATGAGTTTTGGATTTTTAGGAATTCAATTTGGATTTGCTCTTCAGAATGCTAATGCTAGTCGTATTTTATTAACTTTTGGTGCCGATGTTCATCATTTGAGTTGGTTTTGGCTAGTGGCTCCAATTACCGGAATGATTATTCAGCCTATTATCGGTTTAATGAGCGATAAAACTTGGAATCGTTTTGGTCGTCGGAGACCTTATTTTTTAACTGGAGCAGTTTTAACAACCATAGCTCTAATTTTAATGCCAAATGCTCCACATTTTGCGGGTTATATTGCCCCTATGTTTATAGGTGGTGGTTTACTGATGATAATGGATGCTTCGATTAATATTTCGATGGAACCATTTCGTGCTTTGGTAGCAGATAAATTACCCGACGAACAGCATACTCTCGGATTTTCGGTTCAAACCTTATTGATTGGTATTGGAGCCGTTGTGGGGTCTTGGTTGCCTTATATTTTAAGCAATTTCTTTGGTTTTGCAGGAGATTCTGACGTGAGTGGGATTGTGCCTCCAAATGTGGTTTGGTCTTTTTATATAGGTGCTGCCGTATTAATTAGTGCCATTGTTTGGACAGTGGTCACCACAAAAGAATATCCACCTGAATTTTATGAAGATAAATCAGCCAAGGAATTTGGAAAAAAGGAGAAGTTTAAGATTCCTACTTTAATGTGGCAACTTTTGTTAGTTCAGTTTTTTTCTTGGTTTGCCCTTTTTTCTATGTGGGTATATACTACTCCAACTGTTGCTCAGCATTTCTTTGGAACAACTGATCCTAACAGTATGGCTTATCAAGAAGCCGGAAACTGGGTTGGAATATTATTTGGTATTTATAATGGCGTATCGGCAATATTAGCATTGTTATTGCCTGTTATTGCAAAGAAAGTGGGACGACGATTAACGCATAGCTTGGCCTTGACTTTAGGTGGTTTGTCTTTTCTGTCGTTTTTTATCATTACCGACTACCATTTCTTAATTGTTCCAATGATAGGAATTGGCTTTGCTTGGGGTTCTATTTTAGCGATGCCTTATGCTATGTTAGCTAATTCTATTCCTGCTAATAAGATGGGTATGTTTATGGGATTGTTTAATATGTCAATTACAATTCCGCAAATTATCAATGGTATTTTTGGAGGTTTAATCTTAGAATATTTCTTCCACGATGATCCTATATACTCCATTATGATGGCTGGTATTTTGATGCTTCTTGGCGCAGTATCCGTTGTTTTTGTGAAGGATAAAGATAAGACAGCACAGTAATTATTTTGTTTTCATCCTTTTTAGCTACTTGTTTTTTCTAATAAAAAAGAGAGAATAAAAGCTACCTTTGCAGCCGATGAATAAATTTGATGTAATAGTTGTGGGAGGCGGTCCTGCAGGTTTAATAGCAGCTGGAAGAGCTGCGGAATTGGGCGCTAAAGTTCTTATCCTTGAGAAGATGAGGCATCCCGGACATAAGCTTTTAATTACAGGAAAAGGGAGATGCAATATTACCAATGACGCTTCTGTGGGTGAGTTTATCAAATATGTATATCCCAATGGGAAATTTCTAAGAAATGCTTTTGCTCAGTATTATTCTCGCGATATTATAGATCTTTTGGAGAAATATGGAGTTGAAGTAAGCTTAGAAAGAGGTGGTCGATATTTTCCTACAAACAACAAAGCTAAAGATGTTTTAGATGCACTTTTGCATTGGATTAACGATTTGAAAGTGGAAATTCGGACTAATTTTAAAGTTGAGAAATTACTGGTAGATAATAATACGATAGAAGGTGTAGTTGCAAACGGACAAGAATTTTTGGCTAAGAGTGTTATTCTTTCTACGGGCGGAAAATCTTATCCCGCAACAGGATCAAATGGTGAAGGTTATGAGCTTGTTAGAAGGGTAGGGCATACCATTGAAAAGCCTATGCCCGCATTGGTTCCTGTTGAAACCGAAGGGGGAATAGCACAAAAATTACAAGGTTTAAACTTAAAAAATGTAAAAGCTGTTGTTTGGGTAAATGGTAAAAAAGCGGGTGAAGATTTTGGAGAGATGATTTTTACACATTTTGGTCTTTCAGGTCCAATTATTCTTACCTTAAGTAGAATTATGGTGGCAGAATTACAAAAGAATAATAAAGTTGAAATCAGCATTGATTTAAAACCTGCTCTTGATGAGCAAAAACTAGATAAGCGATTAATCCGTGACTTGAATGAGCATGGTAAGAAAAAAATTATTAATATTTTTCGAAACTGGTTACCGTCTTCTATGATTCCTGTTTTTATTGAGCTTTTAGAATTTGATCCCGAAAAAGAATGTCATCAGATTTCCTCAAAAGAACGTAAGAAAATCCGTAATTTGTTGAAAAATTTGCGTTTTAAAGTAAGCCATTCTCGCTCTTTTAAAGAAGCTATTATTACGGCAGGAGGTGTTTTAACTAAGGAAATATATCCTAAAACAATGGAATCTAAATTGATATCAGGATTGTATTTTGCCGGTGAAATGATAGATTTAGATGCTAAAACGGGGGGGTATAATTTGCAAATAGCTTATTCTACAGGTTGGTTGGCAGGAGATTCCTCTGTGAAGAATTGTAAAAAAATATAATTTAAGCCAAAGGCACAGACTAAAAAAATCAATGCCTTTGGTTAAATACGCTAATTATTCTTGGATATTCATAATCTCTCTTTATTTTCTTTTGTTTTTATCGTATTCCTCTCTTGTTATCTCAACTATTTTAGCAAAGTCTTCCATATTTCTAGTGGCTTTGTTTTGCCAACTACCAAATGCTTCATATTCTGTTCCGGCAGTTAATAGCACACTTTTAAAATTTGTTGCGACAGTTGTAGAGTTTGGTATATAATTCCCTTCAGAATCTACGGCTTTGAAATAGATGAATAAGTTTTTGTTAGTTGAACCATATTTACCTTTTATTTCTTCATTGATAGTTATTAAAAACTTAATATTTAGATTACCTGATGTAGCTTTGTTAACTACCACTTTGTTAATGGTGTATTTATTGTTGGGAAGAGCCTGAAAAGGTAAATCTTTAATTAATGGGTGAGATGCAACATATTCTTCAATTGCTTTTTTCTTTTCTTCCTTAAGTAATTTTTTCTCTTTATCAAGTTTGAATGCATCTTTCATATCAGTACATTCTTCAATTTCCTTGCTCTTTTTATCTATTTGATTTGCATATTTTTTTTCGATTGAAGGAAGTTCGCCTAGATATTCGTTATTCTTAGAGGAAGAGCCTCCTCCACAGCCCATTAAAAAAATGATAATAAAAATCATGATGCCTGATAATAATTTTAAATTTTTCATAATAATTTTATTTAATTATTTAACCTACTCATTTGGCTTTTCGGTTTCCGCCCTGTTTATTCAAGTGGGTTCAAGTCTCCACCTTGTTTGTATATCTTATAAAACTATCTTTCAATAATAAGCCTTTTGCTTGCTACTCCTTTTTCGTAGGAGAATAGAACAATGTAAACGCCTTTTTTTAGGGCTGATATATCTATATTCCCATTTAAAAAATTATTTATTTCTATAATTTTTTGTCCTGTTATAGTAACAATAGAAAGATTTACAATTTCAGAAGAAGAAATATAAATATGCTTACTTGCCGGATTTGGATACAGAGAGATTAAGCTGCCATAATCTTTATGATCTATTCCGGTTTCTGTGTTTTCGAAACTACGGACGACATTGCTTATTCTTAGTTCATCTATATAGCCTTTAAATGCTTCTCCTATTCGGATATCTTGAGAAGATAACAGCATATCGTTTCCAGAATAACTTTTTGAGCTTGAAGATACCTCGTTCCAATTCTCATCATGAACAATTATACTAATCTCAGAGTTTGATGCATCTCTTAAAAATGCAACATGATACCATTGATTTAAACTTGGCGACATTTCGGTAATATTCACACGTGTTTGTTCATCGGAAAAATAGAGCCCGTGTAAAACATTTCCCCACCAAGGTTGTAATTCTAAAGCATAATTAGAATAGTAATCATCTGTATCTCCTGGTTTTCTCACAATAATAGAGCTAGCATTTGAAAAATACTCGGTAACTTTAATCCATGCTTCAATTGTCCAATCACCACTGAGGTTTAGATTTTCATTATGAGGAATTGTTATATAAGAATATCCATCAAGATTAAGATTCTGATTCTGGTCTGTGAGCGCATCAGAACCATAAGAAATTTCATTTCCGTGAGGAGACCCATCAGTAGATAATGTAGAATTATTAGTTAGGTTTCCATTAAAGTGCATTAATAAAACTGTATTGTCATCCGTAAGATAAGGGCCACCTGCATTGTTTGCTTCAATAATGTTAAACGTATTTTCACTGATATCTGAAACAGAGGCATCTGCGATATCCGTTATTTTTATTAAACATTCATTTGATATTTCATTCGGGATAGTCCAATCATAACTTCCGGAAACTGTGGCTGTATTACCGGTTACTTCGCTCCAGTTTGCCCCATTATTACTAGAATATTCAATCTTAATATTCTCAACAGGAGTACTTTCCCAAGTAATCTCTGTTACATCACCTGCAATAAAAGATTCTCCACCGTTTGGAGCTTTTAGTACTAATTCGTAGAGTGAGATAGAGAAGGCTTTATTGCTTTTATCGTATACATTAATTTCGTCTACATCTGTTAGTTTTATTTTGCATTCATCAGAGGTGATATTGGGTGTTGTCCAATTATAGCTTTCCGTTGAAGCGGAAGTACTACCAACTATTTCAATCCAATTTTGTCCATTATCTATAGTGTATTCTATTTTTAGATTTGAAATAGCTGTGCTACTCCAATTTATTTGAACGGCTTGTCCTGCTTGAATACTTTCTCCTGCGTTATAAGTTAATAAAGAAAGCTCTTTTCCATTTAGGTTTGGCTCAAGACCAATTAAGACTCCATTATTTACCGAATAATTAAATAATTCTTCAATATCGAAATAACCATCTTCATCTGAAAACCCAAGAATGCCATGAAACAGACCTTCTTCATTATATCCATCCACATGGAACCAATGTCCTGCAACCCAGTTGTTCACATGCCAGCCTCCAAGTACCTCTGTTGTCATACCATCAATCAGAAGAACTCTTCCATTATCAAGTTCATGCATTAATAACTGAATCCATTTGGCTTTTGTAAAGCCAGTTCTTATGGTTGGTGTACTCACTTTGTAATTAAAATAATGGCTCAATGCATAAGACATATTAGCTAAGTCTCCTCCGCTTCCCCAATAATCATTCATTGACGTTGCGGCGTGATAAGTAAGTGTTGCAACATCTTTATATTCTTCTTCTGTACTGTTTGGTGGCAGATAATTTGGCATATTATCGTAATTATAAGTCGTAGCAGCAAAATTTGCTGTCCAACGATGTCCTGCATTATCGGTAAAATCTAATGCGTCATTTCCTATAATAGGAAACTCCCAATAATGCATTGTTCTTGCCAATGTTGCGTGCCCGCATGCACTTCCAACACGACCGTTTATTCCATTAGGATCTTCTGGAAAATAGGCATTATAGGGCCATTGATAATTCTTCCAAGTATTTGGAATAAGAGGCTCAACACCTGTTAAAGGTGCCGAAATTGTAAATACACTTTCACTAATATCATTTAAGGAAGAATTTCCTGTTTCAGATATTCTAATCAAACATTGATCAGAAGGTGTTGCAGCAACATTCCAAGCATATGAGTTTGAGTTAGCCGATAAATTTGTTGCAATTGAATTCCAACTGCTACCGTTAGTGTTGCTATATTCAATATCAATATTTGTAATTCCCTCGCTTACCCAGTGAATATCTGTTGTTTTGTTATTGATGCAGAAATCACCTCCGTTTGGATCGATTAGGGCGATGTAATCCGCAGAATATGACGTTGTTTCGCTCGACAAAGTAAGTGTTCCCCAAGTTGAAGGATCGGAGTCATAGTTATAATCTGCTACCCAATATAATCTTTGTGGAACATTGTGCTGGTTGTTAGGGTATTGATCATCGTTAATTATCATATTGAAGCCTATATCCATTCCTGCTGATGGATTTACGTTGAAATTATCCCAAGGAATAGCAAACTCCATAGTATAGCCATTGGCATTTTCAATATATTTATGAATTACACCTTCATAACGTTCTTCCATTTCTTGAATCCAATAACTTCTGATTGGTTTTACAAATAATCTGTCGTAGTCGTCAAAAGTTGTTCCTTGATTGTTACCATCTATGTAAATTTCAACTCCATCGTCGTAATAGCCTTGTCTTTTGTTTGTACAGAGGAGTGCATCTGTAACATTAACTCCCACATATAAGTAGGTTTCGTCCCACAATACTCCGAAAGATGCTGTACTTGTTGAATTTTCGTTGGCTGTGATTTCATTTGAGATATCCCAGAAAGTTTCTTCAAGTAATCCGTCAAGTGCAAGTTCTGATGATACTTTTTTTACTATTAATTGCGAATAGGCCATTCCTGAAATCAGAAGTCCAATAATTAAGAGATAAATAGTTTTTTGTGTCATAATATTAGACTTATGTATTTTTAGTTTTGTTATATTCTGTTTGGCGTTGTACATTATAGTGTATTTTTCTCATTTGTAGCTTTGATTGTTAACTAAAGCAAAGTAAATAAGATAGTAATCTCAATACAATATTTGTATGTCTTGATTTATAAAATAGGACAAGTAGATTTGTTTATCTGCTATTTCGGTTAATTTATGAGGTAGATTATATATTAATGCCGTTTTCGGCTTCTTCTATATCATCAGAGTATTGTTCAATTAATCTGTAATTTTTAATATAAAGGCTAGGGGTTAAACCTGTAATTATTTTAAATGTTTGGTAAAAACCAGAGCGGGATTTGAAGCCAACTTCACTGGCAATCCCTTCCATACTATAGTGTTTAAATTCCTCAGATACCAGCATTTTTCTAGCTTTGTCAATCCGGTGTTTATTAAGGAGGCTTCTTAGATTACTATTAAAATGATTATTTACAATAGCTGATAAGTAGGAGGTGTTTGTTTCTAGTTCTTCTGCTAAGCTTGAGAGTGATATATTGGAATTTTTAAATATTTCATCTGTATACAAAAGCTTTTTCAGCTTTTGAATAATGACATCTTCATTCTTAATGTTTTCGTGTTTAGCTTTTCTTGTTGGTCTTATTTCGCATTCATGCAATTGATGATTTAATTTATCGAGTTCTATATTTTTCTTAACCAGATTAACGTATGATTCTTGTGTTTGTTTAAGTCGTTTTCTAATTATGATAGCAGAAAAAATACTTATAACTAAGGCGATTGTTATACTAATAACAGTTATTGAAAGTTGTTTACTCTTTTCTTTTTCTATTATGTTATTAGAAACTAATTCGTTTATTCGGGTTCTATGAATATAATAATCAGATTCAATTCTCAACTCTGCTAGTTTGTTATCATTTGTTTCTGTAATAAGTTTAGTATATTTAATATAAGAAGAATCAAGATATGCCACGGCCGCAGCATAATCCTCAATTTTGATACATACATTGGACAGCTGTTTATACAAGTTTACTAACCTATTCTTATTATCCATATCTTTAGTAAGCCTTATAGCATTTTGTAGGTATATTTTAGCTGAGTCATTTACATTCATCTTTATATAGCAATTGGCTAGCCTTATACTTGATTGATATACATAATTGTATGCATCTATCTTCTTTGATATTTGCATGGATTTTTGGGCATAAGCATAGGATTGTGGAATACTATCCAGCTCAAAATAGGTAGAACTTAAACTAAGTAGGTTGTATACATATCCGTAGGTGGTAAAGTAATCTTTATATTTGTAAGCATCAAGTAAATAACTTAAAGCCTTTTTTGGATAACCTGCATCACGATAGGCATTGCCTGTATTAATTAAGTTATTTCCAATACGTCTTTGTATCCTAGATCTTCTAGCCATACTATTTGCCAAATGAAAATACTCGAAATAGTTTGTGTCTGATTCTATAAATGCAGCCATTCGCCCCATTTGAATTAATTTATAGGAGGCCATGTTGTAATCGTTTTTTTCGAGAGCGTAATTATAGAGTTGTAATGATAACTCCATAGCTTTTTGGTATTCTTTCAGGTATTCATAGTTTTCTGCCATTATACGAAGACAATTTATTCGTTCAGCAGTGTCTTTTTGCATTATAGGTAAGTCTAAAAGTTCTAAAAAAGTCTCATTTGATTTTTTTTTCTTACCTACCATCCGATAAGCATCTCCTAATTCTATTTTAAGGTATTTATAGGCTCTTGGATTATTTTGCTTACTTGTAAGTTTTAAAGCTTGTTCAAAAGTTTTAATAGCTAAATCGATTTGATTTAGACTCGCCTGAATATATCCAATTTCATATAACCAAATGATATTACGTGCTTTATTAAGAGAATCATCTTGGCTTTGATATTCTTTTAAAAGTAGGTTATAATACTTAAGCAATGTATCCTGATTATATGAGTAGCTTTTTGCTCCAAGGTTTAATTTCTGAACAAATAATTTTCCAAGCTTGGCACTTGCATAGAAATCTTGCCTACGCTGCGCTAGTTTGCCCTGTGAAAATGTAATTGTAGGAAACAGGAGCAATAAAATAATCGTAAGATGTGAAATAACAAATCTGAGTTGAATTTTCAAAATGAAGAAATTAAATGCCTATTGATATTTAATGTCTGATAAAGTTACAATATATTAATAGATAAGCCAAAGTATTTTTTGTATATATTTTAATCAGAACTCCGTATAATAAATAATTGAAACTACAACTTGTTTAGTATA
>JAGGWH010000161.1 GCA_021157585.1 Bacteroidales bacterium
TATGGCGGTAGGGTTCACCTCTTCCCATTCCGAACAGAGAAGTTAAGCCTGCCTGCGCTGATGGTACTGCCCTAACAGGTGGGAGAGTAAGTCGTCGCCTCCCTTTTTTAAAATCGCCCCTTTTCCTTTGGATGTGGGGCTTTTTTTTGCCTTTTTAATCTGTTTTTAATATGTCTACAGGATTGGCCTTAGCTGCTATATAAGTTTTTATGCTTATTGTTAATAAACCTATAATTAATGAAAATAGAGCAGCTAAAATGAATCCCTGTAATCCTAGATCAATCTTAATAGCAAAATCACTAAGCCAATTTTTCAAGAAGAACCAAGCAGGAAGCCAAGCAATTAAATTGGCAATTATTATTAATATTGTAAATTCTTTGGAAAGAGTTAGCATTATCTTTCCTGAGGATGCTCCAAGAATTTTTCGAATACTTATTTCGGAACTTCGTTGCTCTGTAATAAAAGCAGCTAATCCGTATAATCCCATCCCAGCCAATAGTAATGCAATAAAAGTAAAATAGTAAAACACATTTCCCATTCTTTTATCGCTGGAGTATATATTATCGTAGGTTTTATCTAAAAAAGAGTATGAAAAAGGAGCTTTTGGTAAATAGTTCTTCCATGTTTTTTCTATTTCTACAAGGGTTGTGTTTAAATTTTCGGCTGATATTTTAATTATTAAGTATTTATAAAATGTTGGAAATATGTGAATCATAAGAGGGTCTATTTCGGTATGAAATGAGGCGTAATGAAAATCTTTCACAACTCCTATTATAGTTCCTATTTTGGGTTCTTTCAGTGCGTAACTAAATATCATTTTCTTTCCTACAGGATTTTTTAGATTATATTTTGCAACTGCAGATTCATTAATAATAAATGCATTTAGAGAATCGGAAGTGTCATTATCTGAGAAGGTTCTTCCCTCAACCATTTCTAAACCAAAAGCATTTAAAAAATCATGATCGGCACAAAGCATACGAACCCCCATACGGTCGTTTTTAATTTTTTTATTGTCAGACATTTTTCTAAGTGCAGGCACACGTACTCCATAAACTCCAAAACGTTCGCCGGGTATATTTGAGCTTGCAGAAACAGATTCAACGCCTTCAAGTTGAAGGAGTTCATCTTTTAGTTTTGGAATATATTTGATATTACTTTGTCCTGATAGTGGTAAAACAACAACTTGTTTTTTATTAAAGCCAATATCAGTATTTTGAATGAATTGAAGCTGCTTAGCAACTGTTAAGGCCGTGATAGTCAAGAAAATACTTATTGTGAATTGAGAGACTACTAAAATTCTTCGCAAAACTAAGTTTAGCATATCATTTTTTCCTGCATTTATTTTTGTTGCTAAAATCCTACTGGTTTTATAACGTGACATAAAAGCCGAAGGATAAAGTCCGGAGAGTATACCCAACCCAATAATAACTGTGAGTAGATATATTATACTGTCTTTTTCTAATAATTGACTAAGTCTAAGGTTTTTACCGACGAAATCGTTAAAATAAGGAAAGCTTAGTTCAACTACAACTAACGAAATTAATAAAGAGGCTAAAACCAAAGCAAATGATTCGCTGATAAATTGCAGAAAGATACTTCCTGTATTAGCTCCCATTACCTTTCTTATGCCAATTTCTTTCGATCTTTTTATAGAGCTTGCTGTTGCTAGATTAGTGTAGTTGATAGCGGCTAGGATTAAGATAAACAAACCAATAGTTATGTATATAATAATGTATTCAAAATTTCCATTATTTTCTAATTCTTTTTCGGCATGGCTTTTAAGGTGGATATCACTAATTGGGATAAAAAGGATTTTTCCTTCAAGTCCGGCAAAGCGATGTGTTGCGGTGTCTTTTTGTAAGAATTTCTGTAAGCTTTCATCCATTTTGTTTTGCAGATATGCTTGTAATTCTTTTCCTTGTTTTAAGCTGTGAGCTTTGATATAAGTATAGAATACCATTGGTCCGGTAGAATCTACTTTATTCCATTCTTGATGTAGCTTCATCATAGAAAAAACAACATCAAAATGAAAATGTGAATTGGTAGGAATGTTTTTAAAGACAGCTGAAATAGTATATTCTTTATCATCAACTTCCACTTTATTCCCTACTGCTAAAGTGTTCCCGAAAAGCTGGTTGGCTATTTTATTTGAGATCATAATTTGATCTGCTGAACCAAGAAGTGAGCCTTTCTGCTTATGTATTAAAGGAAATGAAAAAACATCTAAAAATGTAGAATCGGCATATATCATGCGCTTTTCATATGCACTATTTCCATTGGCATACAGATAAGGTGGATTGAAAATATCCAGAATTCTGCATGTGTTTGCAAGATTGCTGTGATTTACATTTAAGTCGTATCCTAAATTACCTTCAGTAGTAGCCCAAAGATGATTTTTATCTTTCCACTTATATTCTTCTTGAATACGAAAAATACGTTCATAATCTTTGTGGAACTTATCATAGCTTAATTCGTCGTTAATGTACAGAAATATTAAGATACTTGTTGCCAGTCCAAGTGCCAAACCAAAAATATTGATAATGGAATACACCTTATTTCTGAGTAAAAAGCGGCTTGTTGTTTTAACAATATTTTTAAGCATAAGAAAAAGCCTTAATTATTTAGTTTTTGCTTGAGTAAAATTGGAATTTTTTTATTTTCCTCTTTAAATACTTCTGCTATTATCCAATCTTTTTCTATGGTTTTGATTTTCTGTATTATAAAGTTGGCTGCTAATAAATTATCTGGATTATCTTTTTCTAAGTCCCATATTTCAAATCGATAAGAGGGTATATTTTTATTGTATGATCCTTTAATAAGGATGTCAAAAATTTCATTGGCAGACGAATCGGGAAGTAGTATTTTAATTTCTTTCGGCATAATAGAATCGTTTATTAAATAGTTTTTGTAGTAAAACTCTGTAATATATTCTCGTTAATAATTTGACCATCAAATAAACGAATAATTCTATTTGCATATGAAGCATCTCTTTGAGAGTGAGTTACCATAATGATAGTAGTGCCTTCTTTATTTAAATCGTTTAAAGTACGCATAACATCTTCTCCATGAACTGAGTCTAAATTTCCAGTTGGTTCGTCTGCCAAAATAAGTTTTGGATACCCAACAACTGCTCGCGCAACGGCAACTCTCTGTTGTTGACCACCACTTAATTGTTGTGGAAAATGATGTTTACGATGCAAAATATGCATTTTTTCTAAGGTAGATAAAGTGCGTTTTTTTCTTTCTTTAGGTTTAAGTCCCATATAAATTAGAGGTAATTCAACGTTTTCAAAAACATTTAATTCATCAATTAAATTAAAGTTTTGAAAAATGTAACCCAAATTATTTTTACGAAGTTTAGCGCGTTTTTTTTCTTTGAATTTAGATGTTTCCTCTCCTAAAAATTCGTAAGTCCCCATACTGGGATTATCGAGTAAACCTAAAATATTAAGTAAAGTAGTTTTCCCACAGCCTGAGGGACCCATAATAGCAACAAATTCGCCCTCTTTTACCTCAAGACTTACATCTTGTAAGGCACGTGTTTCTACTTCAGCATTACGGTATATTTTAGTTAAGCCAGATGTTTTAAGCATTTCTTTGTCCATTTTAATCCGACTAATTTAGGGAATAATATTTTATGTAAAGATTTAAGAGTTTATATATTACTTTTTATTACCGACAATATAATTTCACATAAATTATGCCGAGTTTTTATCTATCAGATATTCAGTACGTAAAGTTGATATTCTTGTTATATATCTGTTAAAATATGTTCGATAATGGTCGGTTTTTTGTACATTTACGGACAAAATTCGATTAAAATTTATGAAAACTCAAGCAAAAATTTTGGTAATTGATGATGATAGAGATGTGCTTTTGGCAGCAAAACTGTTATTAAGTCAATATTTTACTTCGGTACATACCGAAGTAAATCCGGAGCAACTACCTAATTTGATGCGTATGGATAACTATGACATTATTTTGCTGGATATGAATTTTTCGCGTGATGCGACGAGTGGACAAGAAGGATTTTATTGGTTGAATCGTGCTTTAGAAATAGATCCTGCAGCCGTTATTATTTTTATTACAGGCTATGGCGATATAGAAATGGCAGTACAAGGGATAAAAGAAGGAGCTACAAATTTTATTCTTAAACCTTGGGATAATCAGAAGTTACTTGCCGAGATTACGGCGAACTTACAAGTTCGGGAATCGAAAAAGGAATTGGCTAAACTTCGTGATAAGCAAAAGCAATTGATTTCTGATATGGATTCTCCATTTAAAGATATTATTGGGCATTCTAATATTATTCAGAAAGTTTTGAATACTGTTAAAAAAGTAGCTCAAACAGACGCAAATGTTTTGTTACTTGGCGAAAACGGAACCGGCAAAGAACTTGTTGCGCGTGCAATTCATAGGATTTCAGAACGTAAAAATGAAGTGTTTATATCGGTAGATTTGGGTGCCATTACCGAATCGCTTTTTGAAAGTGAACTTTTTGGTTATAAAAAAGGAGCTTTTACCGATGCTAAAGAAGATCGTGCAGGCAGGTTTGAAGCAGCCTCGGGAGGAACTATTTTTTTAGACGAAATAGGGAACTTAAGTTATAGCCTTCAATCTAAATTGTTAAGCGTTTTACAAAATAGAAAAGTCGTACGTCTTGGAACACATATTGAAATCCCAATTGATGTAAGAGTGATATGCGCCACTAATATGTCGCTGTATGAAATGGTTGATGAAGGTAAATTTCGTCAGGATTTATTGTATAGGGTTAATACTGTGGAGATTCAGATTCCTCCGCTTCGAGAAAGAGAAGAAGATATCCCTGATTTAGTAGAGCACTTTTTGGGCATATATGTGAAGAAATACCGTTTACCAAAGAAAAGAGTTAGCGTTGCTGCTATAAAAAGGCTCAAAAAGCATAATTGGCCCGGAAATATTCGTGAATTACAGCATTCGGTTGAAAGGGCAGTAATTATGTCCGAAGAATCTACACTTCAAGCACACGATTTCTTTTTGGCTAAACCCATACAGAAAGGTGCCTTACTAAATGCCGAGAACTTAAATCTGCAGGAGACAGAAAGAATTCTAATTAGAAAAGTAATTGATAAATATGGCGGTAATATTTCTAAAGCTTCAAAAGAATTAGGGTTAACAAGAGCGTCTCTTTACAGGCGAATAGAAAAATATGATTTATAAAAATTTTCGTTTGGTCATTATTTTTCGGGTGTTTTTAATTCTTTTAAATACTCTACTTTTAGTTTATTTTTACACTAAGAGCAATTTTATAACGTTGTGGTCTTTAGTGGTTTTATTGGTGGTTCAAACCTATCTTTTAATATATTATACAGAACAAAGTAATCGTCGGTTAAGTAAATTTCTTGATAGCATTAGATATAATGATTTTACCACTACATTTTCTGTAAATATTAATGGTAAAACATTTGAGCATTTAAATGCTTCATTTAATGAGGTAATACGGTTGTTTAAAAATACACGAGCTGAAAAAGAAATACAATATAACTATCTGCAAACAGTTATTCAGCATATAAACACCGGTATCATTGCTTATAGGAAAGATGGTGAGGTTGATATTGTAAATAATGCTATAAAACGTCTTTTTGGGATAAATAATTTTAATCATATTCGGCAGCTTAGCAGTATAGACGAAAGTATTACACATCAACTTTTAAATATAAAAGCGGGAGATTCTATTCTTATCAAATTATTGAAAGAGGATGAAGTCTTACAATTGGCAGTTGTTGCTACCGAATTTAAAAAGCAAGGTGAAGAATATTTATTGGTGAGTTTTCAAGATATTCACGCTGAGCTAGAAGCAAAGGAAATAGAGTCGTGGCAAAATTTGATTAGAGTATTAACTCATGAGATAATGAATTCTATTACCCCAATATCATCATTAACAACTACTGTAAATCAAATGATATTTGATGAGGAACCTTTAAGCTTGGAGATGAAAAATCTAAATACTGATGAAAAGGAAAACGTAAAGTTGGCATTGGAAACAATCGGTAAAAGAAGTCAGGGATTATTAAATTTTGTAGAGATTTATCGTAATTTAACCAGAATACCAAAGCCAAATTTCAGGAGTATTCTTGTATCCGATTTAATTCAAAATGTAGAGCAGCTTTTTGCTGCTCAGTTAAAAGAAAATGGCATTACTTTTTCATATAATATCTTACCCGAAACTCTTCATCTAACAGCCGATCCTGATTTGCTTGAGCAGGTACTTATCAATTTAGTTCTGAATGCAATTCAAGCACTTAAAGACAGTGCCAATCCTGAGATTAAGATAATTTCACGCTTTAATAGAAATAATCGTGTTATAATAGAAATTGCTGATAATGGAAAAGGAATAAAACCTGACTTATTAGATAAAATATTTATGCCTTTCTTTACTTCCAAAAAAGATGGATCAGGTATTGGTCTTAGCCTTTCTCGTCAAATTATGCATATGCATAAAGGCAGTATTCAGGTAAAGTCAATCACAGCAAAGGGAAGTGTTTTTACGCTTATTTTCTAAATAAAATTCTTATGATAAAAGAAATAAATTATCCAATTAATGTACTGAGTAAAAACCGCTGGAGTCCGCGAGCATTCTCTGATAAGATTGTTGAAAAGGATAAACTTCATAGTATTATGGAGGCTGCTCGTTGGTCTGCATCTGCTTTTAATGAACAGCCTTGGCGATTTCTTGTAGCTTATAAGGGCGAAGAAAGTTATCAAAATATAATGGATACATTAGTTGAGTTTAATCAGATGTGGGCAAAAAAAGCGCCTGTTTTAATTCTGAATTGTTATAGAATAAATCTTAGCCGTAATGGAAAACACAACCAAACAGCTCAGTATGATTTGGGACAAGCTGTTGCTCATTATTCGTTAGAGGCGATTAATCAGGGATTATATATTCATCAAATGACGGGCTTTGATGTATCAAAAGCCAATAAACTTTTTGGATTAGGTGAAGAGATTGTGGCATTTAGCGTAACTGCTCTTGGCTATATTGGAGGTGTTGATTCTCTTCCTGAGGATATACGGAAAATGGAAATGGCAGAGCCAATAAGGATGCATCAAAAAGATTTTCTTTTAAACGATTTATAATTCATCTTAGTTAGTTTGCTTTTTTAACTTTGTAAAAAAAATGATCTGATTATGAAAAAATATACTTTCTTTTTTTTAATGATGGTGATATTTGCTTTTTCTTCCTGTGAAAATGGTAAAAAAGCACAGAAAAAGACGAATCAAATACAACAATCAGACGCTCTTGAAGTTCAAGTTCCGATTTTTAATGGCGATTCAGCTTATGTTTATGTGGCAGCTCAAACAGGTTTTGGACCAAGAGTGCCTAATACAGAAGCTCATTCTAAAGCAGGTGAATATTTGATAAACAAGCTTGCTCAATATGCCGATACAGTGGTGGTTCAGGAATTTCAGTCGCGTGCATACGACGCTACACTTTTGAATGGAAAAAATATTATCGCCAGTTTTAATTTAGATAAGGAAAAGCGAATATTTCTCTCTTCGCATTGGGATTCTCGTCCCTATGCCGATCATGATCCGGATGAAGCTAATTATCACACTCCTATCGATGGTGCTAATGACGGAGCAAGTGGAGTAGGTATTTTAATTGAAATGGCAAGGCAGATGCAAATACAAAAACCTGAAATAGGTGTGGATATTGTTTTATTTGATTTAGAAGATTATGGTACACCCGAATTTGCCTCACGTACTTCCAATTCTGAAGAAACTTGGGCTTTAGGATCTCAATATTGGTCGTTAAACCCACATCTAATTGATTATAATGCTCAGTATGGAATTCTGCTCGATATGGTTGGAGCAAAAGATGCTGTTTTTTATATGGAAGATTTTTCTATGCTTTATGCTCCTCATATTGTAAAGAAAGTGTGGAAAATTGCTGCTACTGCAGGATACGGTGATTATTTTGTGTTGGAAAAAGGTTTTAGTGTACTGGATGATCATTATTTTGTTAACAGAGATGCCAATATCCCAACTATTGATATTATTCAGTATGATCCTGATTCTCCCTATGGATTTTACAAGCATTGGCATACCCTTAAAGATAATATAGAAAATATTGACAAGGAAACTTTAAAAGTAGTAGGACAAGTAATTACAGAAGTAATTTATAGGGAGAGATAAGGGGTTTTATTAATGATTTATCACTTTTTCAACTTGTCTTTAAGAAACTCTCTTATTCTGATTCTTGCATTTTCTCGAATATTAAAATAAAAGAAATTATAATCATAAAGATGATAATTACCTGCCTTTAAGAACATTACTAAATCCTTTTGATTGGATGGCTTATCAACAACAATAACTCCTTTTTTGGTATTGGCATTGATGAACTTAGGGATGATGATTGTATCATTGCTATTCGTAAAATCATCGGGGAAATTTATATTTCCACTAAATAAACTTTTCTGATTGAACTCAAAATTCGGATTTTCAATAAAAAAAGCACCTAAATTATATTCTTGATTGATATTTACATCTTTATTCTCCCAAGATAAAGGATTGGTTACTTGCGTTTTTTTTACGGCAAAAGATTTAAAAGCAAAACTTCGTTGCGTATTCCAACTATTAATGCATCCAGTTTCGGTGCTGCCTTGGCACATTCCAATATTCCCGAGTTCACTTAAATAATCATCAGTTATGGGCCAACCAATGAAATAGGCTGTCACAAATTGGGCACGCATACTTTCGTTTTTATTGATGTATTTTAAAAGCTCTTTTCCTAGGTAGCTGCCTTGACTATGCCCTGCTAGAATAAACGGTCGACCGTGATTAAAATTCTCAAAATAATAATCAAAAGCAGCTTTAACATCTTGATAAGCCAAATCAAGTGCTTTTTTACCGTCTGCTTTTAAATCAAGAAAAGCATAAAAATTTGCTTGGCGATAAAGGGGAGCGTACACATTAGCAACATCTAAAAAAGCAGAGGCTTGATTAGCAAAAATGACATAATATGTTAAATCATTTATGGCTTTAAAATCCATGGGTTGATTCCAGTTTGTATTCACAAAAAAGGTTGAAGGATGTATGTAAAACACATCGGCTTCATATTCGTTTTTTTCCGGAATATAAGTCCAAGCATTAGGGTTATTGTAGTTTGGCGCTTTGGGAACACTATCGAGTGTGAAACTGTATTTTGGCTTAATTTTTTTTATGGCAATACGGGCTATCTTATCAGAAGCATTACAACTAACGAAAAGAATTGATAAAAGCAGATAGCTTATTTTGCCAAAATTATTCATTAACGAATAATTATTTTTTGTGTTTGTCTTTGTCCGTTGCCTTCAACTTCAAAGAAATAAATCCCTTTTTGGAGGTATTGTAAATTTAAGTCTAATTTATAGTTGATTACAAATTTATTTTGATAAACCGATTGTCCTAACATATTGCTAATACGAATAGTATAGGTTTTGCCATTAGTAGATTCATTAAATCGTAATACAATTTGTCCGTTTGAGGGATTGGGAAAAAGGCTGAAAAATTCATCCTGTATTTTTGCTTCTTCTTTAATCCCAACAGGAACACCAGATAAGAACAAAGCACCTGTGTCGTTCGGATCCAGCCAAGGCTTTAATTGTGTATTATCAGTACTTCCGTTTTTATCCCAATGGTAATCGAATTTACCATAATAATCTTCCGATGTCAGTTCGGTACAAGAAGCCCAACCACCCGTTAATGTACCTATTAAAAAACCATCCTGCGAATAAATAGGAGAGCCGGAAGAACCTCCTTCTGTTACTCCATGTCCATTTTCTGTTGCACTCCAAACTACCTCCCAAGATCCGTTTTCAGAGCCAACATAGCCACCACTTGAATAGGTTGCGCTTAGCAAATCAGAAGTATAGGTCGATATTTTTTTAATATCGCCTTGAGGATGGTGAATAGTAACTCCATTTGTACTACCATCTCCGGTTCTGTCCCAACCCATAAAATAAGCATTGTATTCTACCGGAATATTCTGTTGAAGCAAAACCAAATAAAAATCAGAGCCCATAGTTCCGGAATTTGAGCTGGCAGCAATTTTTGTAGCTCCTGTCATGGTGTTTGAATTTGGTTCATCAATTGGGTTATCGCAGGTAGCCGATTGGTAATTAAAATAAATAATCCATTGATTCAAATCACTTGATGAAGCGTCAGTAGCACAATGGTCTGCAGTTAAAATATATGGTGTTCTATCGTTTTCTACATTATTTATTACACTTCCTGTACACCAGTAGGAGGAACTTCCTTCTTTAATTAAAAGGCGAACGACTGAATTTATCTGTTTTTCATAATCGGTTCCTTCCGAACATTTTACATTTACTTCGCAGCCACCTGAGTCTCCAAATCCACTTGTGCTTTTTAAGTTGCTAACACCACGATAAGCATGCAATACTTCATCAATGGTAAAATGACCTAAACCGGCGACATTAGCAGGCTCGTTGTATTCAATTACTAATTTATCACCATAAATTAATTCGGTAGCAAACATTCCTGTTTTGGAATTATTTAAATCGGTAAAAGAACCAATAACTTGCTTTTTATCAGGAGAGTATACAAATAATTTTGCTCCTTTTGGTAAATAGAAATCAGAAAAATACAAGCCTAAAGCTAAAGCATTTTTTGATGTAATTGTTGCCCTCCAAATAGTATTACCATTAGAATCAATTATCTTTTTTCCAAAATCAGGCTCTTGTAATTTCCGATTAAAATCTAGTATTTGTCCAAATTTGTATGCAGTACATTGTTTCTCAATAGTTGCATTTTTTTGAGGAGAAAAAGGAGTTCTTGGAGAATAAATCTTTTCATTATCTGCAAATTTTTCCATTCGAAAAGATGCCGGTTTTCCACCTCGACTAATTTGAGCCTGTAGTTGTATGCTTAATATGCTAAGCATAAGCGTTAATACGGAGAGTTTAATAGTCTTAGATATACTATTGAGCACAAAATTCTTAGAGTTCATAATAATTGATTTGCTACAAAATTAATAATTTCTAATGAAGTAAAAGCTTGTAAAAGCCTGTTTTGCCATTATCGTTATCACTAAGCCCAAAAAAAATTATTTCGGAGCTGTTGACTTCGGTAATATATAATGTTTCTATTTTACTAATTACGAATTGTTCTGAAGAATCTTTTATCGGCCAATATTCAAGTTTTTTATCCATTTTATTATTCAGCTTTATCTTACCAATAAAGCTACCTAAGATTGCTCCGTCATTATAAACATCATTGGTTTCTTCTACCGAAATGGTAAAATATAGCGTATTTTCTTGAGGAGAATAACAGGCTCCTGAGAAGCCACTTTTGTTATTATTTATAACTGGAAGATTGAATAAATAAGAAGTAAAATCGGGGAGAGGGTAATCTTTTTTAAAAAGATAATTGAGCATTTCTTTTTTGTTTACACAATATATCCTATTATTTCCACACACATTTCCTCGTTGTAAAAAGTAGAAAAACTTACCATCATTTGCTAAACCTTCAAGGTTAATACTATTTCCAATAGGGAAATCGCCTTGTAAATAAAACTTTTGATACAGATTATGCAAAGATTTTTTTAAAAGTAGTTTTCTGTTTTTACTATCAAAAACATAAGCTGTATCGCGTGTAAACGCTTGACTGCCTGATCCTATAATTAAAAGTGTATCGTTGAAAACATCCATAGCTTCAAAATCAGGTTTTATACTCTTAGAATAATTTTCTTGTCCGGAAGATGGAATTTTTGATAAAAGATATTTTTCCTGCGTTTCTCCTTTATCATCTATTAAATACAGATAAGGTGAGTCATCACCAATTACCCAGAGTCCTTCTTCCGTTTTACAAATTCCTGAGCCTGCAGAAATGTCTTCAATACTTATAAATTGTTGGATGCTAATAGATTTTTCATTATTTGTATTGCATCCGAAAGTAAGGAGCAAAAACAAGAGTAAGATCCAATAAATGTGCGTTATTTTTTGTTTTGGGATCATAATTTATTTTTATTTCAATAATTTCTTTGGAACGCGAAGGCGAAGTTCTTGTTTCCTATAATCTATCTCTGCTTTATAATCGCGTAAAATATCTCCTCCAATAACTCCATCTATAACCTGCAAACCATAAGTTTCAAAAGATTGGTTGATATGACTCATGTCAATAATTACACTTATATAGTTTTTTAAATAAAGACCTCCAATTTCAAGATTTTCTAAAGTAATAATATGGCTTTTCATATCGTTGGTTCCTAAGCCTGTTGAGAGATGTTGGTTCTCTTGCATCTCAGGTTCGTTTACAAATAATGAAATTCTATTTTGATCAAAAACAGTGCGTGAGGCTCCTGTATCAATCAGTAATCGGCAAGGCTTCTGATTGATTTTAGCACTGAGTATTAGATGTACTCCGTCTGCTTCAATAGAAATAAATTCAAAAGGTATTTTACATAGCATATTGGAAATATATATGTTTAAAAAATTATCAAGTAAAAGTAATTAAAATAGCATATCTCTAAGAACTTTTATATCGTTGCCGATTAAATTAAAAAAAACATTTGGTAGTTTCCAAAACTATTCTACTTTTGTAGCCACAATGATGAAAATTTATGCATATCGTTATTTCTTTTATTGGTTTATTAGACCATAGCGGGATACTTTGTGTAATTAAATAAAAATAAATTATAAAGGAGTCCCAAAGAAATTTGGGACTTTTTTTTATGCAAAAAAATATGAAAATGATTAGGAGTAGCTTTTATTATTTCTGGAACTATTATTATCTGTTTTATTGACAGGACGGAGGCATCATAATTAATTATTAGCTGAAGTTCTGCGTGAGTAGAGCTTTTTTTTTGAGTAAAATTTTAGAAATACAAAATGAATACAACATTAATACAACCAGCAAATAGGATTCAATCGGTAAGCGAATATTACTTTTCAACTAAGTTGGCTGAGATACGGAAAATGAATGCTGCTGGGCAATCGGTAATCAATTTAGGGATTGGTAATCCCGATCTTTCTCCCTCTGAAAATACAATTAAAGGCTTGATGCAAGCAGCAAGTGAACCCACCAACCACGGATACCAAAGTTATACAGGGATTCCTGAATTGAGAAATGCTTTTTCTGATTGGTATAAGAAATTCTATGCGGTTGATCTGAATCCAGAAAATGAGATTCTGCCTTTGTTGGGATCTAAAGAAGGGATAATGCATATCTCTTTGGCTTTTTTAAATCCTGGCGATGAGGTTTTGGTCCCGGACCCTGGATATCCAGCCTATAAAGCCGTAGCTGCATTATGTGAAGCGAAAGCTGTAGAATATGATTTAAATGAATCGCTTGGCTGGTGTCCCGATTTTGATCATCTCGAAAAAATGGATTTGACTAATGTTAAATTGATGTGGGTTAATTATCCCAATATGCCAACAGGTAAAGCCGCTTCAATTAAGCTTTTTGAGCAGTTAATAGCTTTTGGGAAGAAACATAGAATTCTTATCGTAAATGATAATCCATACAGTATGATAAGTACCGATAAACCCTTGAGTATCTTGTCGGTTGATGGTGCTAAAGAAATTGCAATTGAATTAAATTCCTTGAGTAAATCACATAATATGGCGGGATGGCGTGTTGGAATGATTGGAGCTGCTTTTCATTTTATTCAAGCTATTCTTAAGGTAAAGTCCAATATGGATTCTGGAATGTTTAAACCCATTCAGTTGGCTGCCGCCTCGGCTTTGAGGAATACCGAAGATTGGTATAAAACTCAGCGTACTGTGTATTCAGAAAGAAAAGAAATTGCAAAAAAAATACTCAGCGCTTTAAATTGTGACTTTGATCCGGAATCAACAGGCATGTTTGTTTGGGCTAAAATCCCGAGAGAGGCAAAATCGGCCAAGGATTTTAGTGAGGATATCTTACAGAATAAAAAGGTATTTATTACACCGGGTTTTATTTTTGGGAAAAATGGTGAGCGTTTTATTCGCTTGTCATTGGCCAATAATGAAAAAACTTTAACAGAAGCATTAAACAGAATTTTAAAGAAATAGGAATGAACCGAGCCATGTTAAATTTATTGACGTTGGAGTTTATGCTTGAAGGCGAGTTCAATGTGGCCGAATTAATAAAATAGTAACACATGAATATATTTATAATTGGATTAGGATTAATTGGGGGATCATTAGCAAAAAGTCTGCGTACTAGCGGATTTGCTGATGAGATTATAGGTTTTGATAGAGCCGCTGAGAACCTTTCGTTCTGTTTAGAAAATAAGCTTATTGATGGAGCAGCAGAAGTTTTGGAAGGCGCAAAAGCAGCGGATATCATAATTTTAGCAACTCCTGTAGATGGAATATTGGAACTCATGCCAGCGCTTTTGGATCAGCTTGATGAGCAAGTTATGGTGGATATGGGATCGACAAAAAAGGAAATTGTTGAGTTGGCAAGTAAGCATCCAAAAGGGCAGAATTTTGTGGCTGCTCACCCTATGGCAGGAATTGAGAATTCAGGGCCAGCTGCTTCTTTTGAGCAATTGTTTACCGATAAAGTAGCCATTATTTGTAATCCCGAAAAGAATGCAAGAATGCCATTGAATCTGGTTAAGCTATTGTTTAAAGCACTAAATATGAAGTTGATTTATATGGATGCTGAGGAGCACGACAAAGATTTGGCTTACCTCTCACATCTTTCGCATATTTTATCTTTTTCCTTAGCATTAACAGCTTATAATGTGGAAGATAAAGAACGGAATATTTATAATCTTGCTGGAGGTGGTTTTGCTTCAACAGTTAGATTAGCAGGAAGTTCTGCCGCAATGTGGAATCCTATCTTCTTGCAGAATAAAGA
>JAGGWH010000162.1 GCA_021157585.1 Bacteroidales bacterium
AAGCTGAAAAATGATCGACTTGTAAAGTTTGATTTCATTTTTAATATGAAATTAGAAGCTGTAATTGTTTTCTTTTTCAGTATTGCTTCGAGCAAAATTTCTTGTGCTCTGGAGTGGTATATTTCTATGATTTGATTTTTTATAACCCAGCGAGAATCGCTAGTTTTTACTTTTTGTTTTTTTTTGTCCCAATAAGAGGGTTTTGTCTTAACACCTATACTGAAATATTTCGATTCTCCTTTTCGGGTTATTCTGAAATAAACAGGTTGTTCTGCTGATTTTTTTGCTTGTGAATCATTGCGTAGAAAAAAATAATAGGATAGTAGCATAATAGTGGCGCATTTTAAATAAAAAAGAGGAAAACACACGATTTTCCGTTATTTACTTGGGGAGTAAAAAAGCTACGGTTCCTAAAAGAGGCAAGACTTAGAGGCTTTTCGGTCAATAAGTCTTGCTTGTCTGGGAGGTTCCGAGCGGATTCGAACCGCTGTGGGAGCTTTTGCAGAGCCCAGCCTAACCACTCGGCCACGGAACCGTAAGTCTTACGGGCTGCAAATATACTATTTTTTGAAATCTATAAAATTATTTTTCGCAAAATATATAAAATAAAATAAGTAGCGAGATTCAAAAGAATAGATAAATGGTTTTTTGAAATAAATCCTTTCACAGATTAATAGCCTATATCTTTTAGTGTTTGAATAGCATCTGCTTCCGGGATTTCAGTTTTTAAACCTTGACTTTTATAAAACCGTATAGTTAATCCGGAACGATTAGTAAACATAGCGTCGGTGCGTTTGGCGTACAATTCTGTTTGATATTTGGTATCGAAAGAATAAGCATGTATTTTTAATCCGCTTTGGTGTATAAGTTTAGCTTGCCACTCTTCTAATAAATCGGAGTAATTATTAGGCTTGCCGGCAATTGAAGGGCCAATAAAATGTGCGTTATTTTTAATTGCAAAATTAATGTTCTTAAGGTATGTATCAGAATCGGATTTAGGCATATTATCATCACCTAACCAAAGTAAAAAACAAATAGGGATTTTGCCTTTAAATACTGTATTTAAGTTTTTTAAGCTTTTAGGGGAGAATGTTTGCAGAACAATTCTTCCATTAGTATTTCCTGTATTTACTAAATTATTTTTATAAAATGGAACGTCTATTTTTATAGGGTTTTCAGCTACATTCCAACCTCTTATTTTAAGTGCTTCGTATAAATCAGATTCTACTTCAGGGTATAATTCAGGCTTTTTAGTTTCTATGTATATTCCCGGTCTATTACCATTATCTTCGGTGTCTTTCACATAAAAAAACTGGTAATGAACAGCTGAATTATCTTCAATAATATTGTACAGCCGTTCTCCATATTTATTTCTTGCTATTCGCCATCCTTTGGCAATCATTAATACATCTTCAAGTGTTGAAATATACTGTTTTCCTCCTATATAAATTTCATTATCGGGATACTCAATTGCCAATGAAGAATCCGGTTCGCCCGAAATATCTAAACCACTAAAAGAATAGGCTTTTTGATTACATTTTATTGCTTGCGTTTCTTTAAAATAAGAGTCTCTTTTATTGTTTGGATTTGCAAGGTTAAACCAAGTTCCGGCATCCAATTGCATTAATTCTTTGTAAGTATAGTTACCTGCTTGATAAGAATTGTCCTTAGGAAATATTTCTTCACAATCTGTTGTTCTGCTTAAATTATTATCGTGAAGAGCCAGTAAAACATTGTCTTTGCTTCTTTGGATATCAACTTCTAAATAATCGGCTCCGATATTACGTGCCCAGCGATATGCGGCTTCCGTTTCTTCCGGAGCCCAAAAAGTTGTGCCGCGATGGGCTATTACGGCATGCTCAACTACATAATCACGTACGCGTATATTCTCTTCGGATAATTGTAAATTTTGCATTTTATTGCTTTTATTTTGACATCCAAAAGTGATTATCAATAAACTGAAGATAAAAAGATTATATACTCTTACCATCACTGCTTTTTTGTTTTTGTCGCCATGTTAAGCTTAACAAAAGTATAGAAATTATTGACGCTCCAATTAGCACTTCAAAACCTGCATCCCAATTGAAATGTTCTACAATATATCCCATAGCGATATTAGCAAAAAGAGCACCGCCCATATAACCAAACAATCCTGTTAATCCGGCAGCTGTACCTGCTGCTTTTTTTGGAACAAGATCTAAAGCGTGAACACCAATAAGCATAACGGGACCATAAATTAAAAATCCTACAGCAATAAGAGAAATATTTATTATCCATAAGCTCTCTGATTTCCAATAGAATATGATTGCTAAGGTAACAAAGATCATATATAAAATACTTGTAGGAGCTCTTCGTCCTCCAAATACTTTATCGCTGATCCATCCTGCTAAAAGTGTTCCCGGAATTCCTGCATATTCATATAAAAAGTAAGCCCATCCCGATTCGCTTAAATCAAAATGTCTGACTTCTTTTAAATAGGTTGGAGCCCAATCTAAAACACCATAGCGAATTAAATATACAAAGGCATTAGCAAAAGCAATATACCACAGAAAACGGTTAGAAAATACATACTTTAAAAAGATATCTTTTCCCTTTAGTTCTTTTTCGTAAGTGTCTTTATTGTAGTTTTTCGGATAATCATTTCGCCATTTTTCTATTGTAGGAAGACCACAAGATCGTGGAGTATCTCTCATTAAAAAATAAACTAAAATTGCGATAGCTAAAGCAACAAAAGCGGGAAAATATAGGGCACTGTGCCAATCGTTAAAAATAGCTAATCCAAGTATTGCCAAAGGTCCAATTAATCCACCTCCTACGTTATGCGCGACATTCCAAACAGACATTTTTGTGCCGCGTTCGTTTAAAGAATACCAGTGTACCATAGTTCTGCCACAAGCAGGCCAGCCCATGCCTTGAAACCATCCGTTTAAAAATAGAACAATAAACATAATGGCTACAGAAGAAGTAAATAGAGGAATGAATCCCATGAGCATCATTGTGGTAGCAGAGAGAATTAATCCTAAACTTAGAAATATTTTTGAGTTTGAGCGATCAGAAACATTTCCCATTAAAAATTTACTTAATCCGTAAGCTATAGAAATAGCACTTAAAACCCAACCTAATTGTGATTTTGTATAACCTTGCTCTAAAAGGTTGGGCATAATAAGCGAGAAATTTTTACGAACTAAATAATAAGCTGCATAACCGATAAAAATGCCCATAAACACTTGAAAACGGAGCTTTTTATATTCGGGGTCTATTTTGTCTTTGGGTAGTAATTCTCGAGCAGACTTTGGTTTTAGAAATTCTAGCATGTTTTTCGTTTCACTTAGAAAGATGGAGATACGTAAATTTTAAAAATAACAAAATTTAGAAATTTGCTTTACTTTGGAGCAGTCAGAGTGTAAGCTTCTTGCAAAACTTTTCTGATACGATTTCCGCTAATATTAAATTTTTTCAAGTTTTCGGCAGTTAGCATACGACATAAAACCAAACCTTTATCCAGAAGTAATTGTTTTTCTCGTTTACTTATGGAATGTAAAACTGTGATTGGGTGTAAGCCGGAAATATCAATCCGTTCACGCAGACTTCCTTGCGATGGATAATCCCATGAAACCAAATGTAGTCCGGCACAATTGGCATAGTCAACGGCATCTTGTGTGAAACGGGTATTGGTAACTATCCAACCTTGGTAGTTTTGTATATTTTTAGGGTCTGTTTTTTTCCATGTTTTTAAAACATCATTGTATCGGGAATGGATATACAAAGCTACTTTTACATCTGATTTTGTATGTGTGTTTCCGTGGAATTTACACTCAATCATTATTTTCTGCTCTTCTTTTTGAGCAACTACATCTACTTCGTGTGATATGCAATGTCCCTCGACTATAACACCTACTTCAGTATCAAAGCCTTGATATTTCATTAATTCAGCAATAAAACGCTCAAAAGGATAACCGGTAGGTCCAAGTTCCATAATGGCATTTTTTAAGCGATAACGTCCTGCAACTTCTAAAGATCTTTTTCTGAGAAAAGTATAGGCTAATTGGAAAAGCCTTTTTGTTGTTATGCCATCGTAAACATTTTCCGAAAGATGTTTTATAACATCATCTATGTCTTTTTCACTTGCTCCGGAACGTTCAAAAGATTTCCTCAATTTGTCTGAATCAAAGCGGATTATGTCTCCTGATTTTTTAGTGATATTGAAGTTGGCACTTTTCATAACTTTATTATTTAGATATTTATTGAAATCGTTCAACTAAGATAAAAGAAATTTTAATGTAAAATAGAAAACTTAAGATTACTCTATTGTATTTTTTTCCAAAGTGTTTTAGCTAATTTCTGAGATTCTTTCATAATTAAATCCTCATCTATATTCATTATTATCTTATTTTTCATAACAAATCTCCCATTTACAATAAGACTGTCGATTTGCTTATTTTCAAATGCATAAAAGAAATGCCCGAGAAAATTGGACTGTGTTAATGGGGTAGGAGCATTATAGTCAAAAATACTAAGATTGTTTTCGCCATCACCATCAAAACCGTTTGCCGCTAAGTAATTATGCACATTCCGTAGCCTATTATAGGCTTTAGGAATATCAATATCGTCTTTACCTAAACCTGCAAAAAATGCTGATTGTGTTGAGCGTATCATATTGCTATGCATACCGTCGGTACCAAGCATCGTTTTATTTTTAAGGTGTAGAGAATTATAAAAGCCTACCTGATTATTTAAGTTGCTCTCAGGATTTTGTACCACCCAAGCTTTAGAATCAGCAATTTGTTTTCTCTCATTTTCATCAATATGAATGCAATGAGCCAAGATTGTTTTGTCAAAATTAAGAAGTCCAAAATCTGCGAGTCTGTCGACAACTCGTTTATTGTACTTTTTTACATTATATTGTTGATCATAAGAGTCTTCTGCAACGTGAATATGAACGCCACTTTGGTATTTCTCGGCTAATTTTTGTGCTTTTGATAAGCTATCATCAGATAGAGTAAAAGCAGCATGTAAGCCGACTAATCCCTGATGATTTTGCAAATAGTTTTCTGTTTCTTCAAGACCTTCATTGCGGATAGTTAATCCATCTCTATCGGAAATTTCGTAACAAAGCAAATGATTAAGTCCAACTTTCTCAAATTGATTTGCCATATTGCTTAGTGAATCACATATTGCAAATGGTGAAGCATGATGATCGATTACAAAGCTAACGCCATTTTTTGCACTCGAAATAGCCGTGGTTGCAGCACTAATTTCAATCATATCTTTGCTTAAGGCTTTATCCAGTTTCCACCAAATTTTTTGTAATATTTCAAGAAAATTCTGTGGAGCTTCTTTGGGTTGTGGCATTCCGGCTGCAAGAGCCGAATATGCGTGGTGATGCGCATTGACAAAAGATTTTATAGCGAATTTTCCATTACATTCTAAATGTTGACAATCTTGTGGCAGTTTAGCAATTTGGCTTTCGCTTACAAATTGTATTGTTTTGTTTATCCCTTCTTCAACCAATAAGTTTACTTTGCTTATTTCAAAAGTTCTCCAGTCGATATATTTTATATTTTTAAGTAAAATCATAGTTTTTATTTTGAGGCAATAAATATACCCAATAAATTGTTTTGCCCGCTTTAAACTGATATTTTTGCATAAATCAATATAAAATTGTAGACATATGAAAGCTATAGTAAGTATTATTATGGGTAGCACTTCTGATTTTGGTGTAATGGAAAAGGCAGCTAAATTCTTTGATGAGATGGAAATTCCTTTTGAAATTAATGCTTTGTCGGCTCACCGAACACCTGATGAAGTTGAGAAATTCGCGAGAAATGCAAAAGATCGTGGGATTAAAGTAATTATTGCGGGTGCCGGTATGGCAGCTCATCTGCCTGGTGTAATTGCTGCTATGACTCCAATTCCTGTTATTGGGGTTCCTATTAATGCTACGCTTGATGGTATGGATTCTTTGTTGGCAATTGTTCAGATGCCTCCCGGTATTCCTGTGGCAACAGTTGGAATAAATGGAGCTCTTAATGCGGCTATTCTCGCTGCACAAATGATGGCAACAGGGGATGAGAACTTAATGAATAAAACTATTTCCTATAAAGAAACTTTAAAGCAAAAGATTGTAAAAGCTAATAAAGACTTATCTGAAATTAAGTTTAAATTTAAGGTTTAGCTGCCTACTGTTTCTGAGATATGTAATATTTAAGTGATTTCTCCTTTATGTGAAAGGAAAACGACTTTAAATAACATTTACTTCTCGCTCCAGTTTAACACCAAATAAGTTCTGTACTTTATTTTGAATTTCTTGTGAGAATTCAAGGATTTCTTTACCGCCGGCTCCTCCAAGATTTACAATAATTAAAGCCTGATTTTTATGAATAGCAACCTTGCCTTTGGAGTATCCTTTTAATCCGGTATTATCTATCAGCCAGCCGGCAGCTAGTTTATAAGTTCCGTTTTTTAAATCGTAGGAAACTAAATTAGGAAATGATTTTTTTAAGCTAAGGTGCTTATCGTTATCTACAATAGGATTCTTAAAAAAACTTCCTGCATTTCCTAATTTATTGGTTTCTGGTAATTTATTAGTGCGGATATTAATTACAGCTTGTCTGATTACGGCAATATTCAGATTTTCGTAAGTCATTGTTTCCAATTCGGCTTTGATATTTCCGTAATCAATCTTGAAAAAAGGAAACTTATTCAGTTTAAGAATAACAGCCGTAATAATGTATTTGTTTTTTAGCTTTTGCTTGAATATGCTATCGCGATAGCCAAATTTTAATTCTTTAAGATAAAAGCGTTTAAGTTTTCCGCTTGTAATTTCTACGGCTTCTAAAGCGTTAAAGATTTCTGATAATTCAACGCCATATGCTCCAATATTTTGAATAGGAGCTGCCCCAATAGTTCCCGGTATTTTTGATAAATTTTCGGCTCCGGCATATTTTTTTTCTACACTCCAAGCAACAAAATCGTCCCATTTTTCTCCCGCAGCGGCTTTTATCCAAACGTATTTATTGTTTTCGTCAACTATTTCAAAGCCTTTGTTTTGCATCTGAATAATTGTACCATCAAAATCTTTGGTAAACAATAAATTACTCCCTCCGCCAATAATGAAATAAGGAAGTGTCTTATCCAAATTATGCTGAATAAAATTTATGCTGTCTTCTTCACTATTTAGTGTAACAAAAGTTTTACAGTTGATATTGACACCAAAAGTATTATGGTTTTTAAGTGAAAAATTTGCTTGAATATTCATAGACTTTATTTTCGGTAAAGATATTTTCCCATAGGTAAATTATCTGTCAATTTTCCATCTTGATAAACAATCTGTCCTCCTTTTATTACAATATCGGCTTTGCCAAACATAGGTTCATCAGCATAAATATCTATATCTCCTTTCGAATACATATTTTGATCTTTAATTTTAACAGAGGTTTCTTTCCAGATAAGCAAATCGGCATCATAAGCTTCGGCAATCTTACCTTTATTGGGTAATCTAAAAAAATACGAAGGATTAGTCGAAGTTAATTTTACCATCGTATTAATTGATAGTTTTTTAGTCTTTACAAAGCGACTGTAAAACAAGCTTAACCTATGTTGTATACCACCGGCTCCATTTGCAACTTCCGCAAAATTTGTAGCCTTTTGTTTTTGAGAGAGAGTAAAAGGGCAGTGATCGGTTCCTATTGTGCTAACAAAGCCGTTTACAATGCCTTTTTCAATACCTTTTCTATTTTCTTCACTCCTTATGGGAGGACTCATCATAAACCCTAAAGCTTTATCTCTTGGTTTTTCGTATACTGATTCTTCAAAAGTAAAATATTGCGGACAAGTCTCGGCAAATATAGGTAAGCCGGCCTTTTGTGCTATTGTGATTTTATTTAGTGATTCAGCCGTTGAAACATGAACAATATAAGTTTTGCAATTGGTTTTGTTAACTAATTCGATTACTTTTTCAACTGCCTGATATTCTGTATAATCAGGACGCGTTTTAGGATGAAAAACTAAATCGGTTTGTTTGTTGGTAACAGCTTCTGCACGAAGTGCATCGATGGTATCGCCTAATTCGGAATGAATAGTAACCATTACATCGAGTGCTTTGGCAGCTTTCATTACTTTTTCTAATTCATCAAAATCAATACCGATATATTTTTTATAGGCAAGATAGGTTTTAAAAGATGTAATACCATAATTTTTAACGCAGCTTTCCATTTCCTGAGGGATACTATCTCTCCACTCGATAATACTCATATGAAAGGCGTAATCACAAGCACAATTTTTTACTTCATCTTTACGTAATTTAAATGCTGTTTCCAGACTTTGTCCTTTTTCAGGAGTTATAAAATCGATAAAAGTCGTTGTCCCTCCTGCAAGTGCAGCACGACCCCCTGATTCAAAGTCGTCGGCTGATAAGCCATTGGCTGTTGGTAAGTTAAGGTGGATGTGAGGATCTATTCCGGCGGGCAATATAAAAGCACCGTCGGCATCAATTGTTGGAATATTATTGATGTTAATTATAGGTTTTATCTTGCTTATTTTACCGCCATCAATTAATATGTCAGCTTTTGTTATTTTTGTAGGAAGAACAATATTCCCATTTTTTATTAGAAGCATCTTTGTTTATTTTCTGCACATCAAAGGTAAGAAAAAGCTATTTATTAGAGATGTTTTTGGTAAATAGGAGTGCCGTCTTCTAATATTTTTTCGAATCCTATTTTTTTGAGGTAAGCATCGTTCTTAGGACTGTAACTTCCGCTGATCAAGCTTTTTATATTTTTTTCTTTAAATATAGGTTGGTCGGCACTATATACATATTTTCCTAATTTATAGTCGCGGTATTCCGGAATCACATAATCCAGTTCAACGCAAAGTTTATTTCCATCAAGTAATCGACCAATAAAAATACCCGCTACTTGCATATTACGTAAAATTAGAAAGCTTAAATGGTCTTTGCTGTTTTTGACGGAGAAATCAGGATAGAATTTTGCAATATCTTCTTTATGAAAATGAACAAAATCTAAAAGATAATTATTATCGTTGCGAATCTCAAGAGTCCTAAAGAGTTCTTTTTTGTTATATTGTTTTACGAGAAAAACAATATTGGTTATCATAATAAAAGCATTAACAATACCTACCGGATAAGCTCCAATTCCAAATCCGTAGGTAGTAAACAAAATAGTTCCAATTAGACTAAACCAGCGCAAACGAATTATTGAACTGAAAGTCATTGCAAATGCGATAAAGAAAGATCCGAAGTAACCAATTACTTCAATAAGCGAAACATCTGACATAATTTAAAATTTGTGCAAAAGTAATCAATTAGTACTTATTGTTTGTTATAAGATTTAATTATCTAATTTATTGATTTAATCTTTTACTTCAAAGTCAAATAGCTTTAAATGAAATGCTTGTCCGTTTTTGTATATGCCAAAAATATATGTTTCGTATGTTCCCGTTTGATCTGAAGTGTAGAACTGCAATTTATTTGAGCTGTTTTTCTGAATAAATGGATCCCAATGCAGCAATGTTCTAAAATCGGCACTTCTAGACTTTAATTCTTCGCTTGAGTTATAATCTTTTGCTTTGAAATTATAAGCAGGGGAGATGGTTTGAAGTTCGGAAAATATTGCGGATTTGGGTATCTTTATTCCTCCTAAGTTATCGGTAAATGTGCTGATTGTAACGATTCCATTTAGAGTGTAGTCTCTCATAGTAAATGGAGTGTAATGGATTTCTATTTTATTAATTTCTGAGGGTGGAATGGTTAATAATTCTTCTATGTTAAAGATGGGTACTTCGTCAACTAAGACTAAAGGATTGTTATATAAAATATTATTTTCAATATCAACGACGGATAGTTTGTAAGAATTATTTCTTTTTCTAAGGCGTATAGTAGGAACTAATTCTTTGAATACCATTTTTAAAGTGGGTGTCGCAATATAGTCGTCAAGCACAACTGATATTTCCGGATCATCAAAAGAAAAGGGTAAATTCTCTATACTAAAGTCTTGTTGTTTTGATCTTGTTTTTTGAGATTTTGAGAATTGAGATGCGATTAACATTTTTTCTAATAAGCTTAAATGGGATGAGTCGAGAGTTAGTGCTATTGATTTGAAATCAGGAAAAACAGTAGTGAATTCTTCATCAATTTCTAATTCTATTTCATCTGTATTTTTGTAGAGAGGGCAGAGAAGAATATCTTTAGTGCCGTCATAATTAGTGATAGAGAATTGAAAACTGCCATTACTTTTTGAAGTTGTAATATAAATTTGTGGACGGTCTCCAAAAACGGATAAGTAGACCGGAATATTTGAAAGTGGTTTATGGGAAGATTTGTCTACAACAAATCCGCTCAAATCAGTATACTTTATTCTAAGTTTCCATTTTAGTTCAAAAACATCGTTTGTATAAAAGCAATTTTTATATTCTTCTGTATTTAGTTTTAGATTGAGAGTTGTTAAAATAGAGTTTATTTCTTTTGAGTTAAAAATCAATGGGTTAAATTGTGTTTTTATAAAGCTAATTAATAGGTAAGGATCGTTCATAAAAAGTTTAAGTTTATCATACTGTGATAATATACTTCCTTTTAAAACTGTTTTGATTCCTAATTGTGAATAATTGGAAGGGGCAAATTTGTTTAACTCAATATTTACCGAATCTCTTTGGTTAAATTCGTTTTTTTGTAATTCGAATTTGGAGCTGACTTTTGTTAAACCTCTATATATAAATGCTCTAATCTTTATAATTTCTTTCTGTTTATTTTTAAGCAAATAGTAATATAATCCCGGTTTTGTAAATGCTGAATCCGGAAAAGCAATGAAAGCAGAAGGTGACGTTAATGAGAACTCTGCTTCCGAAAGAATCTCCTGACAATTATCTAATAATTCCAAGCTAAGGGTTTCTCTGCTTACATTATCTGTTTTTTGTGATTTGAAAATAGATACAATTTGCATTCCCTTTCTTGCTTTAGCAGGTACTATTGAATAGTTATTTATTGAATAGTTATTTGTTGTGTTTAAATCATTATTTTCTGTTTTGGCAGGAATACCTTTTTTTGGATTAATAATCTGTATAGCACTAACAAAATATTTTTCAACAGCAAAATTTTTATTATAGGTAGTATATGCTCTTAAGTAGTAAACATCCGATAAAAATTCTATAGGAATATCCAAAGCTCCTTTGGCAAAGCCATTAGTAATTTTATATTTTCTTTTTATAATAGATTTTTGATTTGCATTGAATAGTTCGATAAAAAGTATTTTACTTAATGATTCTTGACCATTATCTAAATATATATTGGCACTAAACCATATGGTTTCACCACTTAAATACAGATCTCTGTCGGTATATACATTAACACTCTCAATAGGAAAAGGAAGTGCAGAAGTCTCATAATTAACGGATTGTCCATTTAAGATAAAATGAATACTGAAAGCAAAAAGAATAAGAATATTTTTATTCATAGTTGTAATTTTTATCCTACTCTTGCCAGAAATCAGGTTTATGTGTATATCCTCCGCGTTTAGTACAGTCTAAACAAGTGGGTGCAACATAGGAAAAAACATAAAAGAATTCATTTGGCACAAATGGATTCTCAAATGGAAAATCAGTAAAATATATAGGCCAGTCTTCTATTTTTGAATTTATTATTCTATTTTGAATCGAGCTAAGAGAAGTGTCTGTATAACAAATAGTTTCTTCATACCGTCTCCAAGGTGCTTTTACTTGTATTCTTGGTCCGTATGAGCCGGATGCAACTGTAAAATAACCCAAAACTATTTCCGAAGGATTCTGGGAGTTGAAAATATTTCCCCTAATTTGAAAAGGTTGAGTTGTAAATAAAGATCCTTGATTTTCATTCTGTTTTTTTAATTCATTTAGAAAATAATAGGCTTTTTCGGAAATTACGTATTGTTTTAAAAGAATATTGTATCCAAATCGTAAGCGTTTGTCACCGTAGGGAACAAAGTGTAGAGGTAGTTGATGTATATCTTGAATATTTGTATTTTCTAAACTATAAATTATATTTTCTGCTAGGGTTTGTGTCTTCCAACAGTAGTACAGAGAATATATATTTTCCATTGGTTTAAGACCGAAATTGTTTGATATGCCTTCGCTTATAATTGTTCCATCGTAGAAATATAAAATATTTGCAACCGAATGATATTCATATGTCTCTTCAACTTCCCAAAAGAAGTATACATTTGATGTATTTGTTACTTTTGTTTTTACATAAAATTTGAAACCTTCTTGATCGGACTCTGACTCATTCTGGGCATATTGCCATTCTTCCTTATAATAAACATCTTCAACGTCAATAGGATTCAATAATTGTTCAAATTCTGATTCGTAATCTTTTCCATTATTCAAGTGAATATTAACTTTATAGGAACGACCTATAACTCCTTGAATACCATTTGCACTTGTTTTATATACTCCAAGGTCTTCTTCTTTTAAAATTTCTGTATTTCCTTGATCGTCGGAAATAGATATTGTTGCCGATGAAACGGGAATAAAAAGTGTATCTAATATTGAGCTTGAATAGGAGAGCTTTATTGTATAGGGACCGGGGAAATTACTTATCTTACCATCTACAACCAAAAAATGATTATTGTCAAGATTTAATTCAGGAGTATATTCCTCAACACAGGAAGAGTTTATCATTAGGAACAACCCAACGATTACAAACCAATGTATATTTCTGAGTTTATTCTTTTGCATTGTAGTTTCCTAATTTAAAGTTATACGTTATAGAAAAGATTGGTGCTCCAAAAATAGAAAGTTTATAGGCTTGAATCAAGCCGTCTTCCTCTTTAAAATATACCGAATAAGCATTTTTTCTCCCTGTTACATTATAAACGGAAAATGCCCAACTGCCATGTCCTAATTTTCGTTTAAGAAGATTCCCTTCAATATTTACGGATAAGTCTATTCGGAAATAATCGGGTAAACGGAATGCATTACGCTCAGAGTAATTTAATGTTGGAGTATCATTATAATAATAAATTGTAGTTGGATAAGTAATAGGTCTTCCTGTTGCGTATACAATATTTCCGGAAATGCTTGTTCTTCTATTAAAATTGTAATTAGTAATTATATTAAATGCATGTGGTTTATCATAATTAGATGGATAAGGTTCACCATAATTAATCCTGTTTTCAACAAAAGGGCTATCAACTGTAACCATAGAATTTGAAAATGTATAATTTATCCAACCATTTAATCTCCCACTTAATTTTTTAAGCATCAGCTCAATACCGAATGCATTTAGATTTCCTTGAAGTGTAGCCTGTTCCGTATTCTCATTGAAAAACAGATTTGCCCCGTTTTTAATTTCAACTATATTCTGACTAAATTTATAATAGGCTTCTACAGACAGTTCGTATCTGTTTTTTAATAAATTGCTGTATAAACCTAATGTTATTTGATCGCCTATAATTGGCTTAGTATTGTAATCGCTAAGTTTCCATTTATAATTAGGAGATACCGCAATAGTGCTGCTTAACATATAAATAAATTGATGCAGACGGTTATAAGCTGCTTTAACGGAAAGATTATCATTAATTAAATGGTTTACTGCAAAACGAAAATCAAGACCACTGTATGTTTTTATGGCTTCCCATTTATCAAAATAAATAACATCTACCAAGTTCTCATCAGTATAAGGCATTCCGTCTCGATATTTGTTTACTTCTTGTTCCCCAAAGTAGGTGTATAAGTTGTAGCGTAAACCTCCCGAAAAAGTTAATGATGGATTTACTTTCCATTCATTGCTTATAAAAAGTGCACTTTCAATTCCTTTTTCTTTACCTAAGTCTGTAGTTTTTATATAGCTATCATTTGATAGAGGACTGTATACCCCTTTATTAATTGTATAAAGTGTTGAGTTTAATCCAAGTTGAAGATGATTGTTTTTAAAAGGCTTAATGTCGAAAATAGCTTTAATTTCGGTATGTCCTAGATTATTATTAAGTGTATATGATGCAATTTCAAGTTGGTCATTTTCCTCGTTGAATTCGTATCTGCTATGAGCTAAACTTAGTTCAAGATTATTATAATTTTTAAAGAAATGTTTCCAAACTATTGAGCCGCCATAATTCTGATAATCATATTTTGATTGGGTAAAAATATCTATTTTATCTGTGCTGGCATACGAAAATACATTCAGTTGATTATTTTCGTTTATATGGAATGAGAAATTTCCTACAATATCGCCAAATTGAGCTTTGCTATTCTTGACAATGGGATCGTCAATAAAATTAAGAATCCAATCGGAATATGTAGAACGAACACCAATTAGAAAATTGCTTTTTTCTTTTTTTAGGGGACCTTCAACAGTTAAGCGTCCTGTTATTAATCCTAAACCACCACGCGCTGTAACTTTATCGTTATTGCCTGTCTTGGTTTTAATTTCAAAAACTGAAGAAAGCCGACCACCATATTGTAGTGGTATATTGCTTTTGTATAAAGAAAATTCATCAATTATATCGGCATTAAATGCTGAGAAAAATCCGGAAAGGTGAGAAGTGTTATAGATAGGAACATTATTGATATAGAAAACGTTTTGATCAGTTGGTGATCCTCTAACATTAAATCCGGAGGAGCCTTCTCCAACAGATTGTACTCCGGGGAGAAACAGAGCTACTTTTATAATATCTTTTTCTCCAAATACCAAAGGAAGCTTTTTTATATTTTTAGTGATAACTTTATCAAGTCCCATTTGTGTCCCTGCTACTTTATTATTTTTTTTAGCACTTACAACCACATCTTTTAGTAAGATTATTTTATCATCTAACATTAAATTTAGAGTGCCATTTGAAAGCAGATTAATTTCAATCGTTTTTTCGGCAATATTTACACTGCCAATTTTAAGTATATGCTTGCCTGTGCTTAATGTGATTTTATAAAAGCCATTAGCATCAGTAACAACTCCTGTTTTACCATTTAAAATTTTTATAGTGACACCTTCTATAGCACTATTTGTTTTGGAATTAATTGCTATTCCACTTATTGTTGCAATTTGTTTATTCACACCCTCCTCTTTACTGCCAATAATTATTGTTTGTTTAGTGAATTTTCGGGGTGTTTGAACAATAATATTATTTGATTCTTTAATATTTTTTTTAGCAGTATCAATATTTGCTTCTTTAAAAAAAGGAGCTGTCAACTTTGTAGAAATTCGAGAGTTTTTATTAAGGAATATATTCCCTTTTTTATCACAGGATACAAAAATGTTAAATGCTAATAAATTATCTACTAACACCTTTTTTAACAGTATGCTATCGCCTTTGAATGAAATCTGAAAGTTTGAGAAATTTGAGGAGTCATAATAGAAGTGGACGTCGTAATTATGTTCAACTTTTTGGATAAATTTATTCCAATTTAAATTTGAATAAGCGGGAGATAAAAAAATAGAGTCAATTTTTGTTAAGCTCGATTGAGCCGCAGAGGAAATCCATAAGCCTAATAGAAGTATGATTAAGATTAGGTTTTTCATACAATTTATTACTGATTAAATGACTACAAAACAAATAT